>NZ_JBSIUV010000059.1:0-9841 GCF_053654515.1 Helicobacter sp. T3_23-1059
TTTTGAAAATCCCTATTTATACACAGCTCAAATCAAAGCTAGAATCTAAAGGGCTAGATTCGGCTGCAAGCGGACAGATTGCGTGGTTTGTGTTTAGTGTTTTTGTGCCTACGACAATAGATTTTATGATAAGTCTTATTTATAATCTAATAATTGGCAATTTGTTTAATGCTTTTTTTATAAATTTATATAAAAATTTTTACGAATTTATATGGTTTCTTTTATTACTAATTTTTATCTTTAATTTATTTTATATTAGAAATGCCATACCTATCATTTTAGCATTTATAGCAAGTTTTTATCTTATATTGGAACATAAATTATATATTGTTGCGTTATGTTTATGTGGATTGTTTTTTGTTTGCATTTTTTATAAACGATGCATTATTTATTTTTTGTTGAGTGCGGTTGCTTGTGGCGTTGCTTATGGACTAATATCGCTGATATATAGTTTATCGCGTTAAAAGTAAGGAGCAAAAATGAGATATTATGTAACTATTTATATAGATGAGTTATTTGAGAAAGAACTGTATAAAAACGCTGATTTTAAACTGATTACTGAAAGAAAATTCAAAGAATTTATAGGACAGTTCGACTTAACTCACGCATTTTTAGGGCTTACCAAAGGCAAAAGCCCTGATGAGTTAGACGAAATGGACAAAAAAATAAATGATAATAAACTTAAAAATGCAGATTGGCAAGATATTGATAAAAAATGGTATCACACAAGGGAAATAAGTGAATTTAATGATGGATTCTGGGGATTTGGAACAGGAACTACAAGTATTGTCGATACAGCTGGAAAAGTTTTTGAAAACAATCACTATGTAGTTGATAATGATACAAAAACAAACACATATAATGTGAAAAAATTACGCTCAACAAATACTTTTTCAAAAACTAATCGTTGTGTATTAGAAATCTCTAAAGAACAATACAATACTCTTTTAGAAAATATCAAAAAAGATTTTGAATCCACAAAGCAAGTTAAACCAAATACAAAAAGCTATGTGCATTATGATTTGCGATATAGCGTAACAAACAACAACTGCGTTAATTGGGTTCAAAAACAATTAAGGAAAATTGGCATAAATGTATTTGAAAATTTTACAATTCCCGGGAATTTTATGGATATGTTTGATTCTATTAAAAATGTGCATAGTATATTTTTAACATTTCAAAGCATTGATTCTAATTTACAGACAATATTAGGGGCTAAAAGTTTTATAAAATGGGTTACAAATCTTGTTGGTAATAAATATATGAAATGTGCAATCAATAATAAAAGCATTAAGACTAAACCAAATATATCACTAAATTGCACAATGGAAGAGCAAGAGCAAATCTATGCTTATTGGAAACGCCGAAATGAAACAATTAAAATTTATGAAAGATTAGCAGAGTATTTGCAATCTCTTATTGATAAAGCTGAAAAAAGTAGTAATTTTTTGGCTTTTAGGGGCGAGTTTATATTTATTTATGTAAGCCATAATCAAGGCTATATGCTACACCCAAACAGCAACTATGAAGCACAAACAACAAACACACTTGATTTAAACATTTCAGCATATAACTTTGGTGCTAGTGAACTTTATCCATTTATATTTTTGCCAAATAATGAAACACTGTTTAATGTGTTATATAGCAAATATGATTATCCAAATATATCACAAGATTATATTACACATACAATGACATTTTATTTTGATTTTTTAGAAGGTAAAGAAATAACGCAATATTGGAGTGAGCTATTTCATACAATCAATAACAGGATAAAATATGAATACAAATTTGCGTAAGGAAATTATCAAAGCTACACATAACCAAACTATCGACATACAAATATTAGAATCTAAAGGCATAGATACTTTGCAATCTAAAATCTATTTTTGTGGAGTGCTATTAAATGGTGGCACAGAATCCACTCTGCCATATAATGAATGCTTCTTTGGATATTTAGATTCTAATGATTCACAAAACTCAAATGATTCAGCCAACGACTTAGACGAATCAAAGCCTATTTATTATTTGGAATGTGATTTGGATTGTTTAGAATCAAATGCACATTCGCAAGATTCAAATAAATCTTACAAAGCTAGTTATTCTAATTTAAAATCAAACCATTCAAACAATTCCACCAACACAAAAGATTCCACCCAAACAAACAATAAAACCAAAATCTATCCCACAAATCAAACATTGCAAATATTCCTAAACAATCACAAACTTACAATCTTAAATTATTCAATTTTAGATTCTAGCCTAAATATCAAACTAGAATGCAAAAGCAAAGAATCTAACGCCATTAAAGAAAATGAAATAAACGAAAGAAAAGAGATTGAATCTAATAAAAATAAAATAGATTCAAACTCCACAGCATTTCTTTGCCCCATACTAGAATGTGATGAGCTAAAATGTATTCACGGAGGACAAGTGAAGTTAAAAAGTAATGTAGGCAAATCTATCAAAGCAATGACAAAAGATAAAACCCACAAAGATTCACCTATAATGCTAGAATCTGATTTGCTTTACTCACCCATCTTAAATTGCCCTAACAATATCGCAGGGATTTCTAGTCCTTGCACTCAAGTAGCCTTAATATTACCAAATGCTAGGGGATTAAAAAAATATAATGATGATTATCCCATAATGCAGGATTTATGCGCTAGTGGAGTTTTTAGCGATAAAGGATTCCCAATTATTTGCACCAAAAAAGAAAATACACTAAAGATTCAATCCCCAAAGCCAAGTAATAATAATGCAGAATCTAAAGAAGCTAAAAAACCAAATATCACGCTAACAAAGCCACAATTAAGGTTGCATTATAAAAGTGATAGATTACAAAAAGATAATCTTTATATTTATAATATAATTTTAAATGATGAGATGATAGAATCACAAACACCATTAGAATCATTGCAAATAAATATAGAAAAAGATACCAAAGAACTAGATGATAAAAACTTAAAACCACTACTCCAAAATGACTATCCTAAACACTATGATTTTAGAGAAATGCGATTACGGTTAGATTCTAATGAAGTGCATATAATATTTGTAATCCCTACAAAAATACCTAAAATATTTAAAGAATCTTATGAAAATTACAAGTATAAGAAATATGGAGTGGGGAGGTTTAAAAGACTGTATAATTATGATAATGTCGTGGAACAAAATACTAAAAAAATAGGCATTTATCATTTTCTGTTTGTTGCACCTGCAAAAGCAGAAAAATTAGATTTACAATTAGCACAAGATAAAGATAAAATAATAGGCGATATAGATACAAAAAATGGGGAATATGTTTGCAAATTTGCAGTGGTAAATGAGGTATAAAAATGGTAAAAATGGAAAAGTATATACATTTTGCAAAATACGCTGAACTTTGTTGGGCTTCATATTCTGTAAATTTAAATGAGGGAATGTTTGGAAATAAAGAAAAGCAATGGGGTTTTAATAAACAAGGTAAATATTTAACTAAAGAAGAAGCCAAACAAAATAAACAAATTTCATATAAAAAAGCCTTAACTTCTAACATATTGAATTTTTACAACAGCACTAGATTGGATTTTGAGGAAAAACAAGCAGAGATTTTTATCAATCGTTATAAAATTATTGCAGTTGCAGACAATAAAGATTCTGGGTTTGCGGCTATCTTATTTGATGATACCAAAAAATTCAATGAAAAAATTTTAGCTTTTCGTGGGCTTGATATATTTAAACTCAATATTTCTGAAATACCAAACATTAAAGGGTTGGGCAATAGCCTAAAAGCCGATATTTCTTTAAATATCTGTGATGATATGATAGATTTTTACACAACCAAAATACAACCACTACAAAATAAAATTGTTGTTGTAGGACATTCGTTTGGAGGTTATTTAGCTCAACTTTTTGCTTTATTGTATCCAACCGCAATCAAAGAAACATATACTTTTAGCTCTGCTGGTATAGTGCCTGATTGGAGTAATAATATTATAATCCCTATGCTTGATACTTTTTCCCCAAATTTTGAAATGTATTCATTATTACCAATCAAACAAAAACACAAAGACTCTGTAAAATTAAGTAAAGATAGACTAATTTATCTAACCAAACATAATAATGAACTCGATACTTTTTTGCCTTATTATCTCAAGGCGCAAAGTCCATATGCTTCCAACCACATAGATTCTTATGTGCAAAGTAATAGTCCATTGCCAAATAAAATAAGCATGGGGAATTTTGCACATAAACTTTTTACTGAAATACAAAGCAGAAATAATGGCACATTTTTAGCCTGCAACTTACAAACTAATATTTTGGGCAATAGGACGATGATTATGCGTGATGAGCACGGTATTTCTCCAACTTCTATGCAATATTTTAAACAAATTAAGTTGCTGTCTAAAAGACTAAAGGTGGCTGACACTAATCTGCCCAGCCCACTTACCCAATCACAAATACACCAAATACAGACAGATATAGAATCTATGTATAGAATAAATATGGAAAAAGGATATGTGTTTTTTGGTAAGCATATACTTTCTACGACTTATCCACCTATACCAATACACAAAGGATTTAATTTAGAATTAAGCCCATTAAATATCAGAAGAAAAATTTTTGATATGTTAAAAAGCATTGCGAAAATAAATATATTGAATTATGTATTTGTTTTTGTGTCCATAAAAGATATTTACGAATCCTTGCTTATAATATCACATATAGACGACAATGAAATAAACGATAAAGAAATTATGCAGTTTTTTGAAGAATTGTCGCAATCAAGTATTATATAAAAAGGATAATAAAATTATGGGAACTTTATCTGGTTTATTGTTTTTAATTGGACTATTTGTGGTTATTGTTGTAATTTTATGGATATTAAATATGTGGATTGGTGGTTTAGGAGGATTTTTCAAAGATTATAAAAGATTAAGCAAAAAAACATTTTTTTTGTGGCTCGTGTTTGTTGTAATATTTAGTTTAATATCACGGTATTTTTTCTAAGTTAGAATTGCTATGCAAAATATATTATTTTAGGGTATAGAATAAAATGCAATAAGGAATAATATGCAAGATTTTTTATATGAATTAGGCTATCATAATAGAGGCATAGCCTCTATTATAGATAATATCATTTGTCTAAGACAAAGATTTAAAGATATAAAAATTATAAACATTCAATTTTCCGTTATAGAATCTATTACCAAAGATTCCTCTTTTCATTTATTAAGGGCTTTATACACTTGTAAGCCATTTGCAATTTGCCAAAAAAATGGAGAAAGTTTTATTGATGAACATAATGCAAATGAAATATTAGGGTATAAATCAGATTTTGCAAATATATTTATATATGATAAAAACAATTTAAGCGACTCTTATTTAACTTCCCGTAAATCACTTTACAAATCCATAATGCAAATCAAAGAGCAAAAAGCACAAGCACAAAAGCAAGAAATAGATTCCATAAATGCAGAATTAAAAGATTTAGATTTCGCACAAAGAAAAGCGAAGTTAAATAAGATTAAAAAAGAACAAGAAAGAAACATAAGAGAATCTAAAAAGCAAGATATATCTAATCAAAAAGCTAAATCCACAAATGATTTAATCTTACAAGCTAATGATAAAAATACCACAATTATATTTTTAGATTCGTTAGATTCCAAAATCTCAATGAGCAATCTTATCCACATTTACAATGATAACAATCAAACTAAAATCGATATTTTTACAAAGCATAACACAATGCTTGATATTTATGAGTTAGTCAAAAATTATGGCAAGTATGGAATCTCTTTAGATTTATTGCATTCTGCAAATACACAAATATTTTTCTACTCCACTCTACTACAAGGTGGCACAGAATCCACTCTGCCATATAATGAATGCTTCTTTGGATATTTAGATTCTAATGATTCACAAAACTCAAATGATTCAGCCAACGACTTAGACGAATCAAAGCCTATTTATTATTTGGAATGTGATTTGGATTGTTTAGAATCAAATGCACATTCGCAAGATTCAAATAAATCTTACAAAGCTAGTTATTCTAATTTAAAATCAAACCATTCAAACAATTCCACCAACACAAAAGATTCCACCCAAACAAACAATAAAACCAAAATCTATCCCACAAATCAAACATTGCAAATATTCCTAAACAATCACAAACTTACAATCTTAAATTATTCAATTTTAGATTCTAGCCTAAATATCAAACTAGAATGCAAAAGCAAAGAATCTAACGCCATTAAAGAAAATGAAATAAACGAAAGAAAAGAGATTGAATCTAATAAAAATAAAATAGATTCAAACTCCACAGCATTTCTTTGCCCCATACTAGAATGTGATGAGCTAAAATGTATTCACGGAGGACAAGTGAAGTTAAAAAGTAATGTAGGCAAATCTATCAAAGCAATGACAAAAGATAAAACCCACAAAGATTCACCTATAATGCTAGAATCTGATTTGCTTTACTCACCCATCTTAAATTGCCCTAACAATATCGCAGGGATTTCTAGTCCTTGCACTCAAGTAGCCTTAATATTACCAAATGCTAGGGGATTAAAAAAATATAATGATGATTATCCCATAATGCAGGATTTATGCGCTAGTGGAGTTTTTAGCGATAAAGGATTCCCAATTATTTGCACCAAAAAAGAAAATACACTAAAGATTCAATCCCCAAAGCCAAGTAATAATAATGCAGAATCTAAAGAAGCTATAAAGCCAAATATCACGCTAACAAAACCACCGTTAAGGTTGCATTATAAGGAATATGAGAGACAAAAATCTTTACTTAATGGTTTGTTAAGTAACATTAGGCTAGAATCTAAATTTTTTATATGAAATTTCAAATCTAGTTTCAAAAGGCAGACATAGTCAATGCAAATCCAAAAACACCTAAAACCTAAAAAGATTATTTTAGCCTTATTTATTGCGTGGATAATCTATCTCATAGGAATCCCACTATATTATACGCCTTATGCGTTGCAACCTAGCTATTGGGAGTTTAAGAAGTTGTGTCAATTAAATCTAGAATCAAAGAGCAGAGAAAAATATAGTAAAATATTGACTTATTTTAATGCAAAGCTAGGAGATAAAGACGAAAGTGTCAAAAAATGGATACAATACACAAATAGAATTAGGTTACGCTTGAACATATATTATAATGATTCACAACACAAAGTCTTAACATACGAAAATATTTTTGAATTGTATCTTGCAGTTGATTGGCAATCATATAATATGGACATATTTGGCAATGAAGGTAATATGGAGTTTGAATTGATTTTTTTTGACAGAGAAATGACTTGTGTTGATTTGTAAGAGAATAAATCTTTTTAAAATGTGAAAATGCAATGGATAATGGTTTCGTGATTACAAAATTAAGAGATTACGCAGAGTTAGCACAGGCAAGTTATGGGTATTTTCATTGTATAGGACATAAAATCCGCGATAAAGAACTTGTTATTGAAAATCAAAATGTATTAGGTATGAATTTTAACAATTTAAAAGTCGTTGATAGTTTGGGTTTGGCAATCGGCAAGTTAAATGGCGACTTCACTACCACTCAAGCTAAACACTTCTTTGAAAAATATGACTTACTTATTCATCAACCTAATACAGAATCGGGGTTTAGTGCCACACTATTTCAGCATAAACAATCTAAATTATTTACACTAGCGATTCGAGGCACAGATGAATATTGGAAAGATATTAAGAAAGCAAATATTGATTTGATTGGCAGTAAAGTGCCATTATTGCAATACAATGATATGCTTTTGTTTCATGCACAATGCAAGGGTGAGATTCCCTTTTATGTCGATAGTGAATCTAAACCAAAAGATGAAAAATCTTTAGAATACTCACTATGGAAAAAAATCTACAATCAAAGTAACGATTCCAAATATAGAGCATATATAAATCAAAAACTATTAAAAGATTCTAATAAACCGACAACACAATCCAACTTTATACCACCTATTGTTTCAAGCACAAAGCTAACCATCACAGGACATTCACTCGGTGGTGCATTAGCTCAACTCTTTGCACTATCTTTTGCCACCGATAAAGATTCTAGCATTATTAAAGAAATATATACTTACAATGCACCGGGCGCAAGAGATTTAAAACCACCATTTAAATACATTTTAGAGATTCCACTGCTTAAAAATGCAACTGAAAAAGAAATATTTACACAAAAAGAAACAGAAAAAATACACAATGTCTTTAGAGAATATTTTACACGAAATGTAAGGATTCAAATTAAAGAGCAATTAAATAAATTTGTTTGTCTTAATAATGCCACTAATGTTGCTGTAGCGTTAATAGTAGATAATGATGATATGAAGCAAACACAAGATAATGTAACTATGTTGTTTTATCCATTAAATCAATGCTATGTAAAACCCTACCAAACTCTAATCCATAATTACAACAATAAAAATAAAGAGGGCTATAAATTAAGCATAAGTGATAGAGTATTTCATATAGAAACAAAAGACCAATCAAGTAAAAAGCATCATTCAAAAGAATCTTATAGTGATAATGCGACACAGCATTTAGGCAAAGATATAAATGGTAATTACTTTATATTGAATCTTAATTTTGGCGGATTTGATAATCATAAAATAGTTGAATAACTCAAATATTATATTTTTATCTATATCTTTATGAAGCCAATAAAGACTTAATTGATATGCAAAGTAAAGATATAAAATTAGAATATGAGCTACATAAAGAACTTTTTTTAACAAATCATTTAGAAATTGATACTGCTAAATATAGAGATTGTAAAAAAGTATTGGAATACTGTAATATAATTGCCCATTCTATCCATAGAATACTTTATGAAATTGCAAGAGAAAAAGCATTGCAAAGCAATGATTATGATGACAATACACCAATAAATGTAACAATACCAAATTGGCTCTATGTTACCATAGATAGAATCTTATTTGAAGCAAGTATAAAAACACATCAAAAGAAATTTGAACTACAAAGTAAAGATAAAGATATGGTGGCTATACCACAAAATCTCATAGAAGCAATATTTTATTTGCAAAACAATGAAATATATATACAATTATTAAGCAACGATGAAATTAAAAATATTACGAAAGATTCTGCATTATCACTTCTTTTTAGCATTCACGAATCGAGATTTTTTATAAGTATAGATAAAAACAAAAATCCACTTATAGATAGCAAAGATACAGCTAATCGTTTATTTGGATATAACAAACCACTAACAAATATATTTTGCAGAGAACATAAAGCAGATGATATGCTTATAGAATGTATTAAAAATACTACGCTAGATTTTTATCCTAAAGCAGTGAATGAATAAAGGTAAATATAAGTGAAAAATAGATTCAAGCCACAACGATTTAGGATTTTTGAAAGTGGCAATAAAGTCATAATTGACATAGAAAAAAGTGGATTTACAATCGATATAAATGAACTATTACCAAAGATAAATGCAATAACTAAAGATAAAAAACAATCTTTGCAAGAATATGATATAGCAGTAATCTTTATGGGACACCATCTCACAGGTGGCAGTGAATCTAGCGCACCTTATGAGGATTGTTTTTTTGGTGAAATGGATTCTAGTTCAAATGATTTAGACGAATCAAAGCCAATTTATTATTTGGAATATGACGAAGCGGATTTAGATTCAAGTGATTCAAACAAATCTTATAAATCAAATGTAGTTTCAAACCATTCAAACAATTCTACCAACACAAATGATTCCACCCAAACAAACAACAAAACCAAAATCTATCCTACAAATCAAACCCTCCAAATATTTCTAAACAATCATAAACTTACCATTATAAATTACTCCATT
>NZ_JBSIUV010000060.1:0-9704 GCF_053654515.1 Helicobacter sp. T3_23-1059
CCCATCTCCATTGCGGATTTGCAAACCTCTTATTCCCCCTCCCTTGCGGAGGGGGCTAGGGGGTGGGTAAATCAAACTCCCGCTTCCTTAAAAAACGCTACAAATGATTCTAATGTGGGCTATACCCACCCCCAAACCCCCTCCGCAAGGGAGGGGGCTTTAAGAAGTGTTGCCACTCTTTCAAGAGAGGGGGCTTTTAAAGCCAAAAATGCAAACACCTCTCATACCGACAACATTTGCCAAACTGATAAAAAGGCAATTTGTCATACTGAGGCTTTAGCCGAAGTATCTCAAAAAGCAACAAAACTTTGTCATACTGAGCGTAGCGAAGTATCTCTAAAAAACATAGATTGCCACGAATTTGCAACTTTTAACAAAGTCGCAAATTCTCGCGATGACAAAAAAGCAAATCCTCAAAACAACAAGAAAAAACGCCTAGCATTGTCTATAGCCACTAGCGCGGTTATAGCTAGCCTTAGCATAGATAGTCTAGTAGCGGGGTGTAGTTGGGCAGAGGATTGGAGCAGGGGAGATGCAAACTCACACGGCTTTGGTAGATATGCTAAAGTCGATTGCACGGGCTATAATGCCACAAATACCATACAAAACGGGTCGAATACTGCGCTAGGTGGTGGAGGATACTATCAAAACACTAGACTAAATCTATATGGCAGTAGTGGAAGGGGCACAGTAACTCTGGCTTTCACAGGAGATACATCTAGGAATAACGGCAAGTTTTCGCGTGCTTCTACGACTAGAGAGCTTAGATTTTTAGGATTTCAGGGAGTCATACCAAAACCAAAAGAACAGAATCAACAAGGAACGGATTTTAATATATCTAATGCCACAACTAATCCTGCTGGCTCTGTTGGCATATATTTTAGTGGTGGGGCAAGGGTAAATTCTATCACTATATCTCAGGGCAATATAAACACGCTAGATATAAATGGTGGTTCTTTGCTAAATTCTGCTACGGTATCAGCAGGTGCTACTTTAGGCAGTCTTACGATTCAGGGTGGTTCTAGTCTTAATAGCAAGCTTACAAGTCAAGGGACAATCGATACGATGACACTAGGCGAGCGAAATCAAGCAAATTCTGCTACTTTAGGTAATACGGATTTAAGTGATGCAAATATCAATACCCTTTTGGTGCTAAGCTATAACTTAGTCTTAGGGGATAATGCAGACACTACCATAGCAAACGGACAAGGCCATATCAAAGTAAAAAATAACACCTTCGTAGGTGTCGCAGATAACGCTATAAGAATCTCTAGGAATCTAGGCGACACTGCGAAAAAAGGGAAAATGTATTATTTTGATGAGCTTATACAAGGCTCTAGCAATAATCCAAAACTAGATACTAGGCATGTCATACCTGAATCTGGGTTTAATATGCAAATAGGCACAAAAGATGGTAAATATGGATTTTATATCGTAGCGGATGCTAGCACGACTTATGGTGCAAATATGTATCGCTCTTTGGCGATGAGCAATATGCGCCGTAATGCGATGACGCAAAATATCCTAGATACGATGACGACAAAGACATTTCATAGCGATAGATACTACAATCAAGAAGTAGAGCTACGGCTATTGCAATACGATATGTCTCGCCTTACAAATCGTAGCTCCAAATTTAACAAACAAAAGCGAAAAAATGAGCGCAAAATCGATAAAGTGCGTGAGAGAATCGCTAAGCTAACTTTGGAGCAATCTAAAGGGCAGAATTTGGACAAAGGCTATAATAATTTTGAATTGATAGACCAACTAGATGCGATATTTATCCCTTATACAGGTAGGAGGGATTATCGCTTCTTTGCACTTCCGTATGCTAGCTACACTTATGGCTACTTAGCGCAAAATCAAGCGCAAGAATACGCAGGTGGTGCGTTATTTGGATTGCAACGAAATCTAGATAACAAAGGCATACTAGGAGGCTATCTAGGATATGAATTTAGCAACACCGATACCATTACCGCAGGTGCAGATACTCGTATCCAAACAAATAGTTTGCAAGCGGGGCTAACTTATTTTAAAACTTTCAACATTACCTCGAAAGTGTGGGAAGGATTTTTGAGGGCAAATGTGCGCGGTGGAGTGGATTTGCCAATGCTAAAATTTAGCTTTGGGCAAAGCACACTAGAAGTAAAATCTGATTCTAAAAACACTTCAATCCCTCTGCTATGGAATGTAGGCGCAGAAATCAAAGGTGGGCTAACTTTCTACCAATACAAGCGAAATAGCTATCTAAGCCCTGAAGTATCTTTGAGCTATGATATGCTATCTACATTTGATACCAAGACAATAAGGCCATTTGTATATACAAATGCTTCTTTGGTAGGCAATAATGATGAGTTTTATAAAGGCTTTTATTGGCATTTACCCCAACTAGGTGCAGCACTTCGCTACTACAAAATGTGGGGAAATACTTTCCGCACAAATCTAAAAGTAGGGGTAAAGTATAATATGCTAAACAAGCAAGATGTAACCGTTACTTTGAGGCAACACGACAGCGAGTCAAACGGGGTTAGGCAATATAAAGGCGAGGAAACCCCTACAAATAAAATCACTTTGCCTGCTGTCTATGGAAATCTAGCCTTTGATATGATATGGATGATAAAGAAAAACCACGAGCTAAGTTTTGGTTATGATGGGCTTTTTTATGCTAGCTCGTTTGCAAAAGATAGATATGGCAGTGCGACAGATGATTGGTTTAATGGCGTAACTACGACTTTGAATTTCAAATACGCTTATTGGTTTGGCGGGAGCGACTATGTAACCGACAAAGACGGCAACGCAGTCTCAAGAAGCATAGTCGAAGGTAGCAAGAAAAAATCCAAATCTAAGTCAAAGAAAAAGAAAGAAAAGAAATCTAAGAAAAAGGTTTATTACATTGATGGGTAAATCTTATTTTTGGTAAATCTTGGGCTTTTGGAGGGTTTTTGTTCCCCCTCCCTTAGCACGAGGGGGCTAGGGGGTGGGTAAATCTTGGACTTAGACTTATTTGAATTTGAGCTTGGGCTTTTGGAGGGGAAAAATCTTGGGCGTAGGCTTATTTGGTTTTAGATTTATGCAGGGGGTTTTATCCCCCTCTCCCATTGCGGAGAATTTTGCCTTTTCCCCCTCCCTTGCGGAGGGGGTTAGGGGGTGGGTATCTTTGGAAGTATCCAAATCACCCGCTTCCTTAAAAAGCCAAAACCTACAAAGTAAAGAAAAAACAGATTCTAGCAAAGTAGATATTGCAAAAGCAAAATTTAGCATTGCAAATCTTGCAAATGCAAAATCTAATAATGAAAATTTTGCTAGCGCAAAATCTACCCACCCCCAAACCCCCTCCGCAAGGGAGGGGGCTTTAAGAAGTGTTGCCACTCTTTCAAATGAGGGGGCTTCTTTTTGGGCTTATTCCAAAAGGGAGGGGGCTTTAATAGCCAACACTACCACCAATATTTGTCATACTGAGCGTAGCGAAGTATCTCTAAAAAACATAGATTGCCACGCAAAATCTAACGATTTTCTAAAGAAACTGCGCTTTTGCTTGTTTTTCTCGCAATGACGGCGTTATTTCCCCCTCCCTTAGCACGAGGGGGATTAAGGGGGTGGGTTTTTTGTCATTGCGAACGGATTTTGCATAAAATCCGTGTGGCAATCTATGCAAAAAAAGCAAAATGGATTGCCATAAATTTGCTAGCATAAATCCTAGCAATAAAAAAAACTCATATCATACTTACGACATAATCTATAAAAAAGCACCAAAAAAAAGCATTTTCTAAAAAAATAGCGCATTGGTGAAATTTTTGTATTTTTTAACGACATTTTTGCGTTTTTTGGATTTTGGTTTTGTGTGAGGTTTTGTAGCGATTTTACACATAGACATAAAAGTTAAAGATTTTTTTAACTCGCCTTAGATTAGATTTGCTATACTTACATTTTCTGTAAGGCTAGATTTTGCGATATAAATATATTTGTAAAATCTAGCCATTTATAAGAATCCAAAAGGAGAAAAAATGCAATTTATCACAGCTTACAACAACGCCCTAAACGAACGCGCAAAAGAGGGAATCCCACCACTACCACTAAAGCCAAATGAGGTTAGCGAAGCTATCAAAATCTTGCTAGATTCTAGTGCAAATAAAAACGACAAAGATTTTGCCCTAGATTTGCTTACCAATCGTGTAAGTCCGGGAGTCGATGAGGGGGCAAAAATCAAGGCAGAATTTTTAGGAGAAATCATTGAAGGCAAAAAATGCGATAGTATAGATGCAAATCTCGCTACAAAACTGCTAGGGACAATGCTAGGTGGCTATAATGTGCCGTTTTTGTTAAAAGCCCTAGAATCTAGCGATGAAAATGTGGCAAAAACAGCGGCAAACGCGCTAAAACATACGCTTTTAGTCTATGATGCGTTTGATGTTATCGCAGAAAAAAGCAAATCCCTACCATTAGCAAAAGAAGTGCTAGAATCTTGGGCAAATGCGGAGTGGTTTTTGCAAAAGCCAGAATTGCCACAAGAAATCAAACTAGCCGTGCTAAAAATCGATGGCGAGACAAACACTGATGATTTAAGCCCAGCAAGCGATGCTTTTACGCGTAGCGATATTCCTTTGCACGCAAAGGCTATGCTAAAATCTAGGGTGCAAAACTATGAAGCGCGACTAGAATCTATCAAAAAAATCGCTAAAGAAAATGACGCAAGTGTCGTATATGTGGGTGATGTAGTCGGCACAGGTAGCAGTCGCAAATCCGCGTGTAATTCTATCGTGTGGCATTTTGGAAATGAGATTCCTTTCGTGCCAAATAAAAAAAGCGGTGGATTTGTCATCGGTGGAATCATCGCTCCCATTTTCTTTGCGACTTGTGAAGATAGTGGCTGTCTGCCTGTGGTGGCAAATGTCGATGCACTAAAAGAGGGCGATATAATCACGCTAAAACCACATAATGGCGAGATAGTCAAAAATGGCGAAGTAGTCAGTAAATTTAGCCTAAGTCCAAATACGATTTTTGATGAAATCCGCGCAGGAGGCAGGATTCCGCTTATCATCGGGCGAGGACTTACCAACAAAGCACGCAAGTTTTTAGGACTAGGAGAGAGCGAAGTATTTGCCAAAGCCTCCCAGCCACAGCAAAGCCAAAAAGGCTACACTTTAGCACAAAAAATGGTAGGCAAAGCCTGCGAAAAAGATGGCGTGAGAGCGGGCGAATACTGCGAGCCAATCGCCACCACTGTTGGTAGCCAAGACACCACAGGTGCGATGACGCGCGATGAAGTAAAAGAACTTGCAAGCCTTAGTTATAGCTCAGATTTTGTTATGCAGAGCTTTTGTCATACGGCAGCTTATCCAAAGCCAGCAGATGTTAGCCTGCAAGCGACTTTGCCTGATTTTATGACTTCGCGCGGTGGTGTGGCGTTGCGTCCAAAAGATGGTGTGATTCACTCGTGGCTAAATCGTTTTTGTCTGCCAGATACCGTTGGCACGGGCGGGGATTCTCATACGAGATTTCCTATCGGCATTAGCTTCCCAGCGGGTAGCGGGCTTGTGGCGTTTGCTGCGGTTACGGGAAATATGCCTCTAAATATGCCAGAATCCGTGCTTGTGAGATTTAAGGGAAAATTAAACGCAGGGATTACTTTGCGTGATTTAGTCAATGCGATTCCCTACTATGCGATAAAGCAAGGGCTACTAACCGTGCCAAAACAAAACAAAAAAAATATTTTTAGTGGCAAGGTGCTAGAAATTGAGGGGCTAGAAAATATAAAAGTCGAGCAAGCATTTGAGCTAAGCGATTCGAGCGCGGAGAGAAGCGCGGCTGCTTGCACGATTGCGCTAAACAAAGAGCCAATCATTGAATACCTAGAATCTAATATCGCGCTTATCAATGCAATGATAAAAGATGGCTATGGCAACGCAAAAACGCTAGAGAGACGAGCGCAAAAAATGCGCGAATGGATAAACAATCCTGTGCTAATGCGTGCAGATAAAGACGCGGAATATGCCGCAGTGATTGAGATTGATTTAGCAGAAATAAAAGAGCCGATTTTGGCTTGTCCAAATGACCCTGATGATGTGGCGACTTTGAGTGAGATTTTGGCTGATTCTAAGCGTCCTAAAAATATCGATGAAGTCTTTATCGGTAGCTGTATGACAAATATCGGGCATTTCCGTGCGTTTGGCGAGATAATGAAAAATGAGGGGCAAAGCGTTACGCGCACTTGGCTTGTGCCACCTACCAAAATGGATTCTAAACAGCTTAGCGATGAGGGGTATTTTAGCCTCTTTGGTGCGAGTGGAGCGAGGATAGAAGTCCCCGGATGCAGTCTATGTATGGGCAATCAAGCAAGGGTAAAAGATAATGCTGTGGTGTTTTCTACCTCCACGCGCAATTTTGATAACCGAATGGGCAAAGGAGCGCAAGTGTATCTAGGAAGTGCTGAGCTAGGTGCTGTGTGTGCGAAACTAGGACGCTTGCCAAGCGTAGAAGAGTATCTCCAAATCGTCCCACAAAAGCTAGGGGATAATACTGCAAAAGTATATAAATACTTAGAGTTTGACAAAATAGAGGATTTTGCACTTTAGGTTTTTGCGTGTGATTTTGCATTTTTGTGCTATTTTCGCGCTAAATCCACGCTTTTTTTTAAGTGTGGATTGCAAAATCTAGCTAAAATCTTGTCAAAATCTACTCCAAACTTCTAACACAAAATATAGCTAGCATAAAATCTAACTAGCAAAAACCTAGCGTGGCTTTTGACTATAAAAACCACGCTAAACTGATTTATACTTCATTTTTTCTTGCTAAAATTTCGTTTTTTTTATCGATTTGGAAAAAATTAAAATCTTATACAAAAATCTAAAAAGGGCAAAAAATGGCAAAAAAATCTAGCCTTTTTGAATGTCAGCATTGCGGATGGCAGACGACTAAATGGCTTGGTAAATGCGGAGAATGTGGGAGTTGGGATAGCCTAATAGAGCTAAATCAAATCCAAAAAGATTTTATCAAAGCACAAAATAATGCCATAAATTCTACAAAAAGCGCATTTCTAAACTCCACAAATAACCCAAAAACCCCGCTTCCTATCACGCAAGTAAGTAGCGAGCAAAATCATTTTTTTAGTTCTTATGAAAACGAGCTAGACATCGTGCTAGGCGGTGGAATCGTGCGAGGTGGGCTATATCTTGTCGGTGGTAGCCCAGGTGTAGGCAAATCTACGCTGTTGCTAAAAGTCGCTGGCAATCTTGCTAAACATAGCCATAAAGTGCTTTATGTCAGTGGCGAAGAGAGTGCTGGGCAGATAAAACTCCGCGCACAAAGGCTTGATGCTATCCATAATAATGTATTTTTGCTAAATGAAATCAATTTAGATTCTATCAAATTTGCCCTGCATAGCGGAGTGCAAAATCCAAACAAAAATCCTAACGAAAATCTAAACAATAAAAATAACAACATATCCCAAAACAACAACATAGGCGAGGATATACAGGGTGAAAAAATAGCCCAAAATCCACAAAATGAGAATCTAAAAAAAGAAAATCTAAACAAACAAAACACAAAAGAAGCAGGGTTTGATTTGTGCATTATTGATTCTATTCAGACGATTTTTTCGCCAAATATCGCTTCAGCACCGGGCTCCATAAGCCAAGTGCGAGAGATTACTTTTGAACTTATGAGACTTGCAAAAGAGAGAAATATCAGCATTTTTATCATCGGGCATATCACAAAAGAGGGCAGTATAGCAGGTCCTAGGGTGCTAGAGCATATGGTAGATTGCGTGCTATATTTTGAGGGGGATTCTAGCAAGGAGTTGCGCTTGCTAAGGGGGTTTAAAAACCGATTTGGCACGACAAGTGAAATAGGGATTTTTGAGATGAGTGCAGATGGACTGCATAGTGCTAAAGAGGCATCTAGGGCTTTTTTTACGCGCAAAAAAAGCGTGGCAGGGAGCGCGGTAAGTGTGATTTTGGAGGGTTCTAGGGCGTTAGTTATTGAGATTCAAGCATTAGTGAGCGAGAGCTATGGCAACCCACGCCGTCAATCCACAGGCTTTGATAGCAATCGGCTAAATATGCTACTAGCCCTGCTAGAGCGCAAGTTAGAGATTCCGCTAAATCGCTATGATGTCTTTATCAATGTTGTAGGAGGTATTAAAATTACCGAGACAAGCGCGGATTTGTGCGTGGTGGCAGCCATCATTTCTAGCTTTCGCAATCGTCCTTTAGGCATAGAGAGCGCATTTATCGGTGAAGTGAGCTTGACAGGCGATGTGCGCGAAGTAGGCAACCTAGAAGTGCGACTAAAAGAAATGCAAAGCTATGGGCTAAAAAAAGCGATAGTCCCTAAAATCCCGAGCTTTCAAACCCCTATAAAATGCTTTGCGCTAAGCGAAGTAAGCGAAGTGCTTGATAGAATGTAGCATAAACGATGATTTTAATCCACACACAAAAGAGTGAAATTAGCGCACAAGAGAGGTGTATTTTTAGCAAAACCGCTTTCAATGACGGCAATGCAAATTTTCGCAATGACGGCTTGCATTGTCATATTTAAGCGTAAGCGAAGTATCTCAAAATCTCAATAAAAATAGAGATATTTCGCTCACTTCGTTCGCTCAATATGACAAAAAATAATTCGTCATTGCGAGAATATTAGATTCTGCTAGTATCTAATATTCGTGGCAATCTATTTATCAGTCTTTGTCAAATGCGTGTTTTTTAGCATTTTATAGCGATATATTGCCACGATAATGCTTACGCAAAATCTCGCAATGACAACAACACTTTTCATACTGGGCGAACGAAGTAAGCCGAAGTATCCAAAAAGTAAATTCTGCAAATAGTCATATTTTCAACATAATGCGATTTTGCACAAACCTTTGGATACTTCGGGCTTGCGCTCTCAATATGACAAGTGTTTTTAGTGTGAAAAAATGTTGTCATTGCGAGTGGATTTGTCAAAAAAAATCGTTCGCAACGACAAACAAAAACTACTTCACACAAAATCTATCCTTAAAATCCACATTAGCAATCTGTTTTTTTTTTTTTTTTGTAGAGTTAAATTTTAATTTTTGCAAAAAGGAATGCGACAATGAATAAAATACGATTCACTTCCAAAGAAAAAGAAAAAATACAAAAAGCATTGGAGTTGTTTTTTGAGCGAAGCAATGCAGAGGGCGATACAATCACGGGGCTAAATACATTTGACATTATTTCATATTTGGGTTTTTTGGTTGATTATGGGTATTTTGTGGATTGTTCATTTGGCGTGGGCAAAATGGCTAAAGACACTTGGATTATATTTATACGAAAAGATATTCCACATATTAAGGCTAGTTGGGGAGTGTATCCTAGAATCTGTTTTCATACCGAGAAATCTAGCAATCCAATAGAAGTAAGTATTGATATTTCGGTAAGCAAACACAAGGAAACAGGACAATTATATAAATTTATAGCTAAACCAGAAGTATCAAACTACAATAGCCACAATATAGCAAAGTCTTATTTTGACTATCCAAACTACGACATAGACGCAATTATTGCCAAGCTAGAGCAAGGTTTGCAATGGTTTTTGCAAATCCCTGCTAGCGAATTAGAATCTTATTAAAAAAGGAGCAAAAAATGAAAAAGCAAGATTTGACGCAGAACAAACTTAAAAACTTAAAATCAAAAGTCAAAGGCTGGTTTGATAAACCATATCAATTTAATAGTTGGATTTTGTTT
>NZ_JBSIUV010000061.1:0-9596 GCF_053654515.1 Helicobacter sp. T3_23-1059
TAATCAAAAATTATAGCCAAAAATTTTTGCAGAAAAAATAAATAACCCACAAAATTTGATTTTCATTAACCTAGCCTTTGAGCTACCCTACATTTTTGCTTTCTATAATATTCGTATTTGTAAGACGCTATCCTTAATTAAAAATTGAAATGCCAAATTTTAGCGTTTATTCCTTGCATTTGCCACTTTGTAGCATTGTTTGAATGGATTGCCACGCAAAAATTTCACTATGCTTATTTTTGCTCGCAATGACAATTTGTTGTCATACTGAGTGGCGTAGCCCGAAGTATCCCAATCTTTGCAAAATAGAGATATTTCGGTTTCTAGCAAAACCTCAATATGACAACAACAAATGCGTAAATTGAGTGCTTTATGCTATAATTGCTAGATTTTACGATAAAGGATAAGCAAATGAGCGTAGTTGTAGAATTGCCAAAAGAGGCAGAAAAAATGCTACTCAATCTAGCAAAAGAGCGTAGCATCTCGCAAGAACACCTTTTGAAAGAGATGATTTTGCAATATTTGGAGGATTTAGAGGATGCGAGGATTGGCGAGCAAGCGTATAAAGAATATTTGGAGAGTGGCGAGAAAGGCACACCTGCAAAAGAAGTCTTTGAGAGGCTTAGAATCTAATGCGGGTTATTTTTGATAAAAAGTCAGAAAAGCAACTTGATAAGTTAGATAGCGTAACGCAAAAGCGTATAAAAAAGTATGTGCTAGAGCTAGAAACCCTAGAAAATCCCCGCGACAAAGGCACGGCTTTGGTGGGGAATCTCTTAATCTTTGGCGTTATCGCGTTGGTGATTATCGCCTTATCTGTCATATCAACGATAATGAACTCATTATCCTCTGCCTTGAAATCACGCACAGAAGCGAAGCATATAACTAACTCACACCCCCTACACACATTGATAATGCAAATTGATAAGCTCCACATTATCGCCTACTTGCTTGAAATAATAGCCAGAGCATTCATCAAAATCAATTTGACTTTGCCTACATTTTTCATTTGTTTTTGTCCTTTTTAAAATTTAAAATATATTTTATCGTAAATAATATATCGTCATTGCGAGCGAGTCGCAAGACTTGCGTGGCAATCTACGATATAATGAAAAAATACATAGATTGCCACGCGGATTTTGACAAATCTGCTCACAATAACGCATTAAAACGCGTATTCCACCATTCCAAACTATTTTTTTGCTTTATTTGAAAGTTGAGCAAGTAGTCTTTCTAAAGACTTCATTCCTTGTTCGTAGTTCATCACAATATCGCATATTTCATAATGACTATTACGCTTTGTGGAATTTGTCGCATTAGGTTTTCCACAGGTTTGTTGTTTATAACGCTCTATGATAGAAATAGATTGCTTAAGTCTATGAAAAGTGTCCTCTAAATCGATTTTGTAGCGACTTAGTTGCTTTAAGCTATCCTCATCAAAATCAAACTTGCACTCATCATCTTGCGCTTTGTGATTCTCACGCTCGCATTCGTTGGCTAGATTGCAAGTTTGGCTTTCGCAACTATCTTTGTTATCCCCTGCTTGTTTGTCTTTGTTGTCCTCTATGGTAAATTCTACCCATTTGTTTTTTATGCTAATGTGTTGCCCCTTATTTTTGGAGCGTAAGCCATATCTATGGTTATCATATATGTCCTTATAGCCCTCCTCATATTGCGCGATAAAGACTTCATAATTGCGCTTAAATACGCCCTTTGGTGTATAAGCATAGACATAGCGCGGGATTCTATCTTTATATTCTGCGATTAACACCTCGCCATTTGGGGAGATTTCCGCGCCGATGCCATCTGCATAGCCATTTACGCATTCCCCGTCCCAAAAAGTCTTAGATTTAGTTTTCGCAATTTTTAGCTTGTCTTTGAATGGCTTTTCAACACGCGTTGAAAAGCCCTCCTCATCTCTCCCCCAATCTAGCTTAAATATCAGTGCAAGCTTGCAATCTTCCCTGCCTTTAGAATCCACAAAAATCGGTCGCTCATCAGTTGGGAGGATTTCTGCCACCGCTTCTTGCGCTTTGATTTGCTCTATGATGATTTGCGTAGCCTCGCTATCTTTCGCACAACCGCTAAAAAATACCCCAACCCCGCACAATCCTACCGCGATAAAAACAACAATCCTTGCTAATGCGTTTTTCATTTGTGCTGTCCTTTGTGTTTTAAAATTTAAAACCGTGATTGTAGCAAATATAGCAAAATGTGGAATGTAAAATCTTACCACGCACGGCTTTTTGCCACATTTCTTTATAATGTAGTGGCGTTTTCGCCTCTTTCAAAACCACTTCGGCTAATTCTAAAAATGTCATTTTTACTCCTTGTATTTTTGGATTTTATTTTGCATTACACAAAAAAATAAAAGAATCCACCACCACAAAAGCTAGCAAAATAAAACCCAAATAACCATTTGTTACAAAAAATGCTTTTGGGATATTTGCAAAATCTCTGCCTACCAAATACTGCTCATAGCACAGCATAAGCGCGCCAATAGCAATCCCCACAAAACCAAACACACCAAGCCCTGCTAAAATCCCAAACCACCCCCAAAGCATAACAGCAAGCAGATGAAAAATCCTTGAAAACATAAGCGCGCCCCTTACCCCAAAGCGTGAAGGCACAGAAAAAAGCCCCTCTTTTTTATCCACCTCAATATCCTGCAAAGAATACAAAATATCAAATCCAGCCACCCAAAATGCCACCCCACACGCCAAAACCACGCTCCAAGCAGTGATTTCTCCTGATACGGCGATGACACCTGCTATGGGGGCTAGTCCTAGCGAGATGCCAAGCACTAAATGCGCTAATGAGCTAAATCGCTTCATCAAGCTATATCCACCCAAAATTACTAAAAACGGCACGCTTAAAGCCAATGCCAAATCATTGATAAAATAGCTTGTAGCAATAAAACCAAGCGCATTTATCACGCAAAAAATCACCACATACGCGCTAGAGATTCTGCCATCTACGCTAGGGCGAGAAGTGGTGCGCGGATTTCTCGCATCGATATGCCTATCACAAAAGCGATTAAACGCCATTGCAAAATTTCGCGCTGTGATAAGGGCTAGAGCGCATAAAAAAAATGTCCCCCACCCTACCCAGATGCTAGCATTGCGCTGCACGCTAGCCACACACATCGCAATCAATATAAAAGACGCGCTAAAAATCGTATGCTTAAAAGCCACTAGCTCGCTAAAATGCGATATTTGGGCGATAAGATTTTGAAAAAAAGATGATTTTGCGGGGAGGTGTTTTGTAGATTTTGTTTTTGGTTTGGTAGTGGAATCTATGCTAGATTTTATAGATTTTGGGGGGTTTGTATCCATTATTTTGCCTTATGTTGCATTAGATTTTGTATTGCTTTGCGCAATTTTTTAAGCAATGTCGCCACAACAATAGCGCGATTACTTAAAAAACAAACATTGTATTATTTTATGCCTAATGAAACGACTTTTTTGAATCCCTCCGCTACGGATAAATCACTTCTTTTTACTTTGTCTTTAGGCACGCGAAAAAGAAAGCCTGAAGTGGGGTTTGGCGTGGTGGGGACAAATACCCACAAAAATTCGCCCTCATCATTTTGCTCTTCTTTTGTGATAAAACCTATTACTTCTTGGTCCCCTAGCTTTATGTAGCCTACGCCTAAGTATTGTTTATCATTGCCACCAGAAAACATTTTTACCATATCTTTGATGACATTGTAGATAGAAGCTATAAATGGGATTTTGCCGATGAAAAATTCTGAAATCTTTAGCAAAATAAAATCTTTTTTCTTTTCTAGCAAATGTCCGCTATAAAGCAAAATCCCTAGCAAAATCGCCAAAATCATAATCGTAGCAAACATATTATGCTCAGTGGTGTCAAATATCGCACCCACAATGTGGGCGATAAAATCATAGGCAAATTTTAGCAACCAAAGCAAAATAATGATAGGAGCTAAGGCTAGCAATCCTCTGCCAATAAGCGTAAAAAACGCACTTATGAAATGTGAAAAAATATTATTACGCGGTGTAGAATCTTTTTGCATTTTGTTCCTTTAGTCTCAACTTAGTCTTAAAGATTTTAGATTAGATTTTGATATATCGCATTTTTGCTATATTATTTTATGTTTTTGGTGGCTTGCTTGCTATCTATTTGATTTTCCAAATCTTAAATCCAAAAATCGCACAAAAATCCAAAATCTAGCAAAATCCAAAAATCACGCAAAAATTTGCTAGATTTTAGAATATTTTTAGGCAGATTCAAGTATATTTACGCTTTTTATTTTTGCCCATATTTTGCAAAATATTTGCCAAAATATTTGATGGTTGCCAAAATATTAAAAAAACATTAAATAAAAATAGCGATTTACACTACAATAAAAACCCTTTGTAAAGCCCTAAAATCACAAAAATCAACACCCCACAAAAAGGCATAAAATGCGACATTTTCTTAGCTTAAAAGATTTTAGCAAAGCTGAACTTTATGATATGCTATGCCTTAGCTTAATACTAAAATCCCTCTCACAAAATGCCAAAAATCTATGCAAATCCCCTGCCCCACAAAATCTAGGATTTAAAAATATAGATTTTTTGCCCTCCCCTACACTAGCGTTGATTTTAGAAAAGCCCTCTACCCGCACACGCGTTAGCTTTGAAGCAGGCGTATATGAGCTAGGTGGCAAAGCGATAATCCTTATGGGTAAAGACACGCAAATAAGCAGAGGCGAGCCTATCAAAGATAGCGCAAGGGTGATTAGCTCTATGGTGGATATTATCGCTATACGCACCTTTTCACACGATGGATTAGAGGAGTTTGCCCGCTATTCAAGCACGCCTGTGATAAATGCCCTCACAGATTTATCTCACCCCCTGCAAGTGATGGCTGATATGCTTACAATGATAGAATGTGGAATCTATGCGGAGGATTTTGCCCCGCATTTTGATTTGTTTATAAAAACTCATTTGCAACAAAATGCCCTAGATTTTATAAAGACACAAAATCCACTGCCAAAACGCATTTGTGAAAATGCCCCAATCATAACCTACATAGGCGATGGAAATAATATGTCGCATTCGTGGCTAAAGCTAGCGGGGATTTTGGGGGTTGAATTGCGAGTGCTTTGCCCGCAAAAATACGCCCCAGATGAAAAAATCATCGCCCTAGCCCAAAATCTAGCCACCACCTCAAATGCCAAAATCCACATAGAGATTTTGCCACAAAATGCAAGCCAAAAAGCTGTGCAAAACACCTTAGAAAATCTAGTAAATAGCGCAAATGTGCTTACAACTGATACTTGGATTTCTATGGGGCAAGAAGAAGAAAAGCAAGATAGAATCCGCGCTTTTGAGGGATTTTGCATTAACCAAGCGTTAATGCAAAAAGCACATAGTAATGCAATCTTTTTGCACTGCCTGCCCGCATATCGAGGCTATGAAGTGAGCGAAGAAGTCATCGAGGGAGCGCAATCACGCGTATGGCAAGAAGCAAATAATCGCCTACACATTCAAAAAGGAATAATGCTATGGCTACTAGCAACAAAATAACATTAGCGGATTTTTTTGATAGCGAAAATTTTATCAAGGCGTCAAAAATATCCAACACGCAGATTTTGCTAAATATCCAAAAAAGCGCGAAAACCACGCAGGCAAAATCTACAAATCCTAGCGAGCAACAATGCGAACAAAAAGCTACATTTAACAATAAAGAAGCGTGGTGGATACAAGATGAGGAGGGGGAGCAATACCTTTTGCTCCCCCACTCCGTGCTAAAAAAAGTCCTATCTGCCATAGAGGGAATCAACGAAGAAAAGCTACTTTTAGAGCTAGGGCGAGATGTGATACAAAGCGCACCGATTGATTTTGATGATGTGATGGCAGTAGCCATTGACAAAATCGAATCCAAAAGGCGAAATGACGGCTCTTTGCCACCGCATATCAACACAAAATCTATCATTAGCGAAATCAAAAAATCCCACCCAAATTTGTTTTTTAACCTTGATGCACATTTTTTGCGCAAGCATTTTTAGATACAAAATATTTAAGACAAAATCCCTAAATCGCGCAACAATAAAATCTAAACACCAAAACACAACAACTTGGAATCAAAACAAATGAAAACCACTCAAAATTCACAATCTAGCCAAATAGATTTTGCTAAATTTGCCAAATACTCCAAATCCGCCCCGCGCTATACGAGCTATCCTACGGCGGTGGAGTTTAGCACGGATTTTGACTATAATGAGCTAAAAAAATCCCTAAAACGCAATGATAGCTTTGACACACAAGAGCGCAGGCTTCCTTTGTCGCTTTATGTGCATTTGCCTTTTTGTCAAAGTGCGTGCTATTTTTGCGGGTGCAATGTCATCTACACAAGCAAGCAGGACAAAAAAGAGCGCTACATTTCCTACCTTAAAAAAGAGCTAGCGATTTTATCTACCCTTATGGATACTTCACGCGAAGTGGTGCAGTTTCATTTCGGTGGTGGGACACCTACTTTTTTTGATTCTGCGCAATTAGAGCAAATCATCACGCTAGTAAAATCCACATTTCCAAACTTCGCTTCAAATGCCGAAGTAAGCTGTGAAATCGACCCTAGACATTTTGAACCCTCCCAAATGGATACGCTAAAAAATGGCGGGTTTAATCGCCTTAGTTTTGGGGTGCAAGATTTTGATGAAAATGTCCAAAAAGCCGTGCATAGATTTCAAAGCATAGAATTAGTGGCAAATGCCATAAATATCGCTAGAAAAAGCGGGATAAAATCCATAAATTTTGATTTAATCTATGGCTTGCCAAAGCAAAATCTAGCTAGCTTTTTATCCACGCTAGAAAAAGTCATATCCCTTAGCCCCGATAGATTAGCTATTTTTAACTACGCCCATATCCCGTGGCTAAAAAAAACGATGCGCAAAATCGATGAAAACGACTTGCCAAGCCCGCAAGAAAAGCTAGAGATTTTAAAAAATACCATTGATTTTTTGGGCAACAACGGCTATGAAATGATAGGAATGGACCATTTTGCCAAAAAAAGCGATGAGCTGTATATCGCTAAACAAAAAGGCGAATTACGGCGCAATTTTCAGGGCTACACTACGCGTGGATTTTCCCAAACTATCGGCATAGGGCTTACATCCATAGGCGAGGGCAAAGACTACTACACCCAAAATGTCAAAGACATAGCAAGCTATGAAGTCGCGCTAGATTCTGGCAAAATCCCTGTGGAGCGAGGCATAAAACTAAGCAAAGAAGATATATTACGAAAAGAAGTCATTATGGGGCTTATGAATAACCTAAAGCTAGATTTTGCTAGTATCCAAAAAACGCATAATATTGACTTTATAGCGCATTTTGCAAGCGAGCTAGAGAGACTAAAAGAATACGCAAATATAGGCGTGCTAGAGATAAATGACAAAGGGCTTTATACCACTGCCACAGGCGGGCTACTTATCCGCAATATCGCAATGGTGTTTGACAGCTACTTGCACGCCCTACCCCAAGAAAAGAGAGTGTTTAGCAAGACAATATGATAGATTTTAGCCAAACTTCAAATGCCTGCGTAAAATGTGGCAAATGTATCCCCTACTGCACGATTTATCGGCTAAACCGTGATGAGACGACTTCTCCACGCGGATATTTGGATTTAATCGGTGCGTATAAAAGAGGCGAACTGCCTTTGCAAAAAGATTTAAAAAACCTTGTAGAATCCTGCTTTTTATGCACGACTTGCGTGGATTTGTGTCCATCGCATTTGCCTATCGACTCTGCTATCGAAAAAATCCGCATAGACATCGCCCAAAAATACGGAATCGCGTGGTATAAAAGGCTATATTTTTTCTTGCTTCGGCATAGAAAGATTATGGATTTTGTGTTTAGCTTTGCGTATTTTGTCGCACCTTGCGCGTTTAGGAAAGTAGATGGAGGGAACAAAATCTTTTTTAGCAAACGCGTGGTGTTTCCATTTGTCAAAAAAAGTTTTTTGCAAAAATATCGTGGCGAGATTTTGCCTACACATAAGCACACAAACAATAATCAACCTTCACAAAATCCAAATTGCCAAAATCTATCGCAAAATCAAACACAAAATCAAGCCTTGCTACACAACAAAGTCGCTATTTTTATCGGCTGTCTTGCAAACTACAACTACATAGAAGTAGGGGAAAGTTTGCTAAAAATCCTAGATTCTTTGCATATAAATGTCCTTGTGCCTAAGCAGGAATGTTGCGGTGCGCCTGCGTATTTCACGGGAGATATTGACACGGTGCTTTTTCTTATCAAGCGCAATATCGAGCTTTTTGAGGGCTTTATCGATGAAATAGATGCAATTCTTATCCCAGAGGCGACTTGTGCTGCTATGCTTATGGTGGATTGGGCGCACGCACTAAATGCCCAAAAAGATAAAAACGAGCGAGAAAAATGGCAAGCAAGGCTAGCAAGACTCACGCCAAAAATGGCAATGGCAAGCAAATGGCTACAAAATCACACCAAATTAGAATCCATTTTGCAATCAAAAAATATTGCTAGCCCAAAAGATTCTACCCCACAAACGCTGACATATCACGACCCCTGCCACGCAAAAAAAGTCCTAAAAGTCCATAAAGAACCCCGCGCACTTCTAAGCACAAACTATGAGATAAAAGAAATGAGCGAGCCTGATAGATGCTGTGGATTTGGCGGGGTGAGTATGCAGCTAGATAGATACGCGCTCACTTTAAAAGCAGGCAAACCAAAAGCAGATATGATAGCAAAAAGTGGCGCACAAATCATTAGCGCGGAATGCTCTGCGTGTCGTATGCAAATCACAAATGCAATGTCCCAAAACAATGTCAAAGCACGCTTTGCCCACCCCCTAGAGCTAATCGCGCAAAAATTGCCACAAAATCCATACTAATTTGTAGTCAAAATTTTTATCCAAAATCTTTTATCAAAAGTCAAAAAATGCGACAAATAAACAAACCAAACAAAAAAAGCAAAATCCGCATAGCGATTTTATTTAGCGGAAATGGTAGCAATTTAGAAAATATCGTTACGCATTTTCGCGCAAATGATTTTGATGATTTAGGTTTGCAAGTTGATTTTGCCCTAGCTATTTGCAACAAAAAGGGCGTGTATGGAATCACGCGCTGTAAAAATCTAGGGCTAAAATGCGAGATTTTGCCTCACATAGATTTTGCCTCCCGCACCGATTTTGACAAAGCGTTAGCAAACCTTTTGCGTAAGGAAAAAATCGATTTGGTAGTTTTGGCTGGATTTATGCGGATTTTGGGGAGTGATTTTGTGCGTGAGTTTCGCACTATAAATATCCACCCCTCATTTTTGCCCCTCCACAAAGGCGCAAATGCTATCAAAGATAGCTACTATGCAAATGAGGATTTTGGCGGGGTTAGCGTGCATTGGGTAAATGAGGAGCTAGACTCTGGGCAAATCATCATTCAGCAAAAACTCGTAAAAATAAAAGGGGAAAGCCTAGAATCCTTTGAAGCTAGAATCCACGCACTAGAACACACCCTCTACCCTCAAGCAATCACTCACGCGATAAAATCTTGCAAATAAAATCTATTTTGACTAAGGCTCAAGACAACTTAAGACAAAATAAAGGAGTCTTGACTA
>NZ_JBSIUV010000062.1:0-9362 GCF_053654515.1 Helicobacter sp. T3_23-1059
GGATTGCTGTCATTGCGAGCGGATTTTGCATAAAATCCGCGTGGCAATCCATACCCGTGCCGTCATTGCGAGCAAAAACAAGCAAAGCGCAGTTTCTTTAGAAAATCGTTAGATTTTGCGTAGCAATCTACACCATAATGCAAAGAAAGTAGATTGCCACCGCATTAGATTCTGCTAAAAACACAGAATCTAATTACTTACAATGACAATATATTTCAGTTTTTTCAATTCCTAAATTTTTCAATTCCTAAGTATGACAAACCCACCATCAAATCCCATCGTGCTAATGTGGTGGGGGATTTTGGATATTTTGTTTGCCTTGCTATCTTAAATATGACAAGGTTATAGATTACCACGATTAACTAGAATTTTTGTTTGTGATAAAAGCAGTTTTTGTGCTTTAGATATTTTTCAATGCCTAGATGACAATCTCTAAGCGCTACAAATAAGCCCCCCCCCCCAAAAAAAAAAAAAAAACACTAAAATCTGCTAATACGCAAAGCGCATAAACGCCCTAAGCGCATTTCCCTTGTCAAAATTATTTGCATCCATATAGGCATAGCCTGCCCCCGCACTTAGTCGCATATTATCTCTTTTCCATAGCGCAAAATCACTCATAATGCTATATTCTGTATAAGTCCCAAAACTTATCATCAAATCAAGCCTTGCGCCCACTCTCTCTTGCAAGTCAATCCCACCAAATACATATCCATACAATGACGAGCCTTGCAAATACGGAGCGATTCCGTTACCAAAAAAACTCCTGCCATAAAATCTAGTTGCATCACTTAGGGCATAAATGCGGTTATGTGCATTGCCCATTATCCACACTACGCCACCGCCGAAGTTAAAATCTTTAATCGTAAATGCCTCATCTCCCCACAAAAGTAGCGAGCTAGATGAGCCATTTGCTACGATGTCCCAATACTGATAAAGCGCGTTTATGTTTGTGTATGAAAAAAGTCCGCTATTGCCTATGGGTAGATTTAGTCCTGCTTTGATTCCACCTTGCAACAAAAAGCTATTTTGCACTCTTGTGTTAAATAGCACAAATGGCTTTAATAATACGCCTTTATAATCAAAATCTACTCCGCCAGCGACTATCTCGCCACCTACTAGGTGGTTTTTGCGCGAGCCTGTGTTGTAGCTGATGAGTGAGCCTAGATTTGCAGAGATCCGCTCTCCTTGCACTTCATCTTTTTGCTTGCCATTATATAGGTATGAGTTTGCATAAGTTATCCAATATGACATTGTTTCTTCATAGGTTTTAAATCGCAGTGAGACTCCTTGCACATCTCCGCTTAGCCAATCAAACTTTGAAAATTCATTATCAAATCTCCCTGCATAAAATGATACAAGGCTATTTTCATAGCCAATGTATGCCGAGTAAGCATCGCCTGAGCTTTGATAAACTACTAAAGAATCTCTTTGCACCCAAGGTGTCCAAGCCCCTATCGCGCCTATCCCCCATAAAAAGCCATTTTCTAGCGAAAAAGTAGCACCGATTTGTGCCATCACGCCTAAATGACTATTAGCGCGTGCAAAATCTGCTGCCCCCACCACGCCTAGCGTGCCTTTGGTTTTTAAGTCTATGTCGGGGATATTTAGCGCATTTGCGCTTGTGGCTAGCACAATGCTAAAGCCTAGAATCTTTAGGAATTTTTGTCGCATTTTGTGTCCTTTTTTGTATTTTTTTGCAGGATTTAAGATTTTGATTTTTAGCAAAATCTTAGCTTTTAAGAATCAAAAATAAAGCAAAAGTATAGACTTAAAATCTAACAAGAGTTTAAATTTTATGGCATTTTAGGGAATTTAATGCTAAAATACGCGACATAAATCACTTGCAAAAGAAAACATAATGTCCCCTTTTAGCAAATATGCTTGTGCAAAATCGATTCGTATGTGCGTTTGTTGTCGCGCTAGATTTTCTCAAAAAGAGTTATATAGATTTTTGGTAGAATCTAGTTTGGCAAACGCTACAAACAATGCTTGCAACGAACGAAACGCACAAAAAATCATCAAACCCTTTAGCCTTGAGAATCTTTTTAGTTTTGATGAGAGTCAAAAAAGCAAAAATGGCAATACAAAAAATGACAAAAAAAATAGCGCAAAAAAAGGGCAAAAAGGAATAAAAAGGGGCAAAAGTTTTTATTTTTGTAAAGAATGTCTAAGCGCGTGTTTGGCAGATGAAAAACAGCTTACAAAAGCGTTTGCAAGGGCGATAAAAGGGCTACCCAAAAATCTAGGAGAAATTCAGGAGATGGCACAAGAATGGCTGACAAAATAAAACTAGCAGAAATCGCAGGAGAAATCGCAAGAAAACCAGAAGAAGTGGTCGCAAAAGCCAAAGAAATGGGCTTAAAAGTGCATAATGTAACAAGCTCTGTGGATGCTGATACTGCTGCTAAAATCGCTCATTTTGTGCTGACAGGGGAAAATCTAATGCCTCCCCCAAAACCTACAAAATCTACAAAAAGCAGTGGTAAAACTAGCACAAAATCTACAAAAGATTCTACCAAGACTCCAAAAACAACCAAAAATGATGGAGAGAAAAAAACAAGCGCAAAAAGCACAAAATCAAAAGACAAAGACGAAAAAAGCGAAACAAAAGAAAAAAAAGATTCTGCTAAAAAATCAACCAAAGCCACCCCAAAAACTACCCAAACACAACCAAAAACACCTACAAAAACGAATACCCAAGCACAATCCACACAAGAGCCACAGCAAGAATCTAGCGCGCAAAATCTAGCCACACAAACAAACCCCCAAACAAATGAAAAACTAGATATTGATAAAAATTCTACTATTATCCAGCGAAGCACAGGGATTCGTATCGTAAAAAAGACTTCGCAAGTGGATTCTACTCCTAAGCCAAATACGCAAACAAACAAACCAAAATCTTATGCCCCCTCACTGCACGATATACTAGACAAAGAAATGCAAGATGAAGAGATTTTGCTAAAAAAACCTAAAAAACCCAAAAAAATCGCCGCTACGCACCGAGAGGGCGAGATGAGATTGCAAATCACAGATAGAGAAATCAGCTCCAAAGATTTTGATGAAGAGCAAGATGAAATCGTGCTGTTTGACTTAAATGAACAAGAAGTGCGAGATGAGGACAAAGAAAATGAAGTGCGACAAATCATCACTGATAGAGTGCGACTACAGCGCAAAAATCCTTGGCTAAATGAAACGCGCTCCATCTCTCGCTCTAAACGCAAAAAGCCACCAAAACCTACACAAGAATCAACCATAAGCGCAAAAAGTGCAATCTCTATCCCTGAAGAAATTCGCGTATATGAGTTTGCCGAAGCAGCGGGGCGACCGCTAAATGAAGTGATAAAAGTGCTTTTTTCTTTAGGGCTAATGGCGACAAAAAATGATTTTTTAGACAAAGATGCGATTGAGATTTTGGCAGAAGAGTTTAAGATAGAAGTCTCTATCCAAAGCGAGGAAATCCTAGCCCAAGAAGAAATATCTAGCTTTGCAGAGAGTGAGTTAAAAGCGCGTCCTCCTGTGGTAACGATAATGGGGCATGTAGATCACGGAAAAACCTCATTACTTGATGCGATACGAAATTCACGCGTAGCTAGCGGGGAAGCAGGCGGAATCACGCAACATATCGGCGCATATATGGTAGAAAAAAATGGCAAGCTAATTAGCTTTATTGACACGCCAGGCCACGAGGCGTTTAGCAGTATGCGAGCAAGAGGAGCGCAAGTAACAGATATTGCCATAATCGTAATCGCTGCTGATGATGGCGTAAAACAACAAACCATAGAAGCCCTAAACCACGCAAAATCTGCAGGCGTAGAAATCATCATCGCTATGAATAAAATGGACAAAGAAAACGCAAACCCCGATAAACTAAAAAGCGAGTGTGCGGAGTTAGGATTTATGGCGCAAGATTGGGGTGGGGAGTATGAGTTTTTGCCTATTTCTGCCAAAAGTGGCGAGGGGCTAGAAAATCTACTAGAATCTATCTTGCTTCACGCAGAGATTTTGGAGCTAAAAGCCGCGTATAATGCGCCCACGCAAGCAATCGTGCTAGAAGGAAGTATCCAAAAAGGGCGCGGACCTGTGGCAAATATCATCATCAAACAAGGCACACTAAAAGTAGGAGACCCCGTGTATGCTGGCACAGCGTATGGACGAGTGCGCTCTATGGTAAATGACAAGGGCGAGAATGTAGAAAAACTAGAGCCTTCAAGTGTCGCTTCTATCGCTGGATTATCCGAAGTGCCAAGTGCTGGGAGCAAACTATTTGTCGAGGCAAATGATACGCTAGCGCGAGAAAAAGCGCAAAAACTAGCGGCTTATTTGCGACAAAAAGAGCTAAGCAAATCCACAAAAGTTTCCTTTGAAGAGTTAAGCGAAATGGTGGCAAAAGGACAGCTAAAAACTATCCCCCTTATCATCAAAGCCGACACGCAAGGTAGCCTAGAAGCAATCAAAGCAAGTGTCGAAAAACTAAACAACAACGAAGTGCAAGTAAATGTCATAAATTTTGGTGTAGGTGGCATAAGTCAAAGCGATGTTGAGCTAGCGAGCGCGAGTGAAAATTCGCTTATTTTAGGGTTTGGACTGCGCCCTACGGGAATCGTAAAAACAAGTGCAAAAGAACTTGGCGTAGAGATTAAGACTTATTCGGTGATTTATGATTTGCTAGATGATGTCAAAGCCCTCATTTCTGGGCTTATGAGCCCACTCATCGAGGAAGAAAATACAGGGCAAGCCGAAGTAAGAGAGACATTTAATATTAGCAAAGTAGGCGTGATTGCGGGCTGTATGGTTACAGATGGAGTGATTAAGCGCGGGATTAGCATTCGGCTTATCCGCGATGGTGTGGTGGTGCATACGGGTGCGATTGCAAGCCTTAAACGATTTAAAGATGATGCCAAAGAAGTGGCAAAAGGCTATGAATGCGGAATAATGCTTGAAAATTACAATGACATTCAGGTAGGCGATGTGTTTGAGAGTTTTATACAAGTCAAAAAAACGCAAAAAATTTAGATTCACTTTTTTAATTTTTCGTAGCATTCATAAATTTTTATAATTTTTGTCATAAACCAAAAAATCCATAAAGGCAAACAATGTCTATCCACCTAGAGCGCACACAATCCCTCCTCCAAGAGCTACTTATAGAGGCGATTTCTCAACTGCAAGATTCTCGTATAAACTCCATAAATATCGTAGCTGTGCGCTGCTCCAAAGGCAAATATAACGCCCAAGTCTATATCCAATCCACCACGCAAAATGAGCAAGAAAAAAAAGAGATTTTGCGCTCCCTTAGCAAAGCACAAGGGATTTTGAAAGAATATGTGCTAAATGCGAGCGGGTGGTTTAAATGCCCAAATTTGCAATTTATCTTTGATGATAGTTTAGAAGTGGCGCAAAATTTGGAGCAAATCTTTAAAAAAATCGCGCAAGATTCTACGCAAACAAAATCCAATGCAAAAGCTAGCAAAAAAGCCACCCAAACAAAATCCAAATAAACCCCACAACAAACAAAAATCAACTTAAAAACCAAACAAAATTCGCAAAATCCAAAATCCAAAAGGCAAAAAATGAAAAAACTAAGCTACGAGCTAGAATCTAGCATTCAAAATGAGCTAGAATCCCTTATTGATTCTGCCTCTTGCAATCTCTATGACATAGCACTTGTGCGTGAAAATGAAGCCCTGATTTTGCGCCTTAGCATTATGGCAAAGCAGGGGGCGACTACGCTTGAGCTATGTCAGAGGGTTAGTGAAATCATCTCGCCATTTTTAGATGTCAAAGATTTGATAAAAGAGGCATATCATTTGGAGGTTAGCTCGCCCGGGCTAGATAGAGTGCTAAAGATACCTCGACATTTTGCGCTATCTGTGGGGGAAAAAGTAAGCGTAAAAACGATTGATAAAAGCGAGTTTGAAGCGGTGATTTTGGAGGCAAATGAAAATGGAGTGGCGTTTAAAATGCAAGATTGTAAGCTAGAAAAATTTATCCCATATAGCGAACTAAAAAAGGTAAAGACGATTTTTGAGTGGTAGAGATTTTATGAGGTTTTGAAAAAACCTTAAAAAAATTCTGCTTAGATTTTAAGCTATGCTCTCTTATTTTACACGGGTATGCGGTGAATTTTACCGCTTAAATCTATGTTATATTAAGATTTTTATCATTGATATATGATGCTTTTTTTTCATTTTTTGCGCACAATCTTTGCAAATAATCTTTTACGCACTCAAGCCAAAAAAAAAAAAAAAAAAATCTCTATTTTTGTTTTAGATTTTATGGATACTTCGCGCACACACTCTTAAGTATGACAAGGATTACGATTTGATTACGATTTTGTATGCTTCGCTTATGCTTAGTATGATAAGAAACCAACCCCCTAGCCACCTCCGCAAGGGAGAGGGAAATACTTTGTCATTGCCACGCGGATTTTGTATAAAATCCGCGTGGCAATACATATCCAAAAAACACACTTTTGACAAATCTAATAAAATAGATTGCCACGATTCTAGCCTTTTTTACAAAAGCCTAAAATCTCGCAATGACAACAAAATTTGCCATACTGAAGCGTAAGAGAAGTATCTATGAAACCTAGGTTACCACGATTTTTTAGACTTATACTATACACGCTTAAGTTGGATTTAGCTTAAAATATTGCCTTGCAATGCGGTTTTTGCATAATAAGCAACGGCGATTTTTATGAAAATTTGTAAGTGTTTCGCCCCCTAGTGCGCTACTTGCATTATGATAGATTGATTAAAAATTTTGGATTCTAAAACACAAATATTTTCTTGTAATTGTTTTATTTTGAGGTTTGCAAAGGTTTTTTAATATAAGCAAATTTGCCTCTTTATCTTTGCCTATTTTGCAATGATTCTAAAGTCAAAATCTCTACATACTCTTGCAATGCGTTTATAAGCATTTCTTGTGCTTGCACATGTTGATTTAGCGAATGCGCGTAGTATTGATATGTTTGCGTGTCTGTTTCTATTGTTTCAGAGACATTTGACTCAAATTGTTGATTTCTAAAGTCAAATGCTTCCTTTGATTCTTGCTGTGTTTGGTTATAGATTTCTGTGATTTGATTTGCTTTATTTAACGCATTTAATACATTTTGATTTCTAAATGTGTATTTATTTTGCGCTTCCTCAACTCGTTGTAAAATCTCTTTGTAAGATTGATATGAATCTACCCATTGATTAAAAACTGTGTAGTATTCTTGCCTTGCTTTTTTCCATTCCACATCACGCATATCTTTATAGTAAGCATAGGCAAACAACACGCATAGACTTATCACAAGCGGTGTTATGGCTTTCCAAAAATCTATGCAAAATTCTTTAATCCCCTCGATGAAGTATTTAATCTCCTCAATGATTGTTTTTATGATTTTCATAAAAATTCTTTATTGCGTAAATAAAACAAAGTTTTATTTACTTAAAAGAGACTTTTATATCCGCTTGCAAGTCAAATTCTTTGATAAGCAAATCTATCAAAAATATTGCCGTGTCTCTATCAAAACGCAAAGTTTGCCCCTCACTATCGCCTTTTTTGCCAAAAGTGCACAGTTGAAAATATTGTTTGCCATTATGTTTAGCGCAAAAATACTCACTCCTTGCTATAACAATTTGTTCTTTTTGTATTTTTTTAGGCTCAACTTTATGTAGTTTATCCTTTTCTAAAATTGCCATCACTGCACCCCCGCTTCATTGTATTCTTTGTAATTATCACAGCCCATTTGATCGCCCAAATCACACGCCTTGCCGTAGTATTGCTTAGCAATAGAGCGATTTTGTCTCACACCTTGTCCTTTGCCATAGAGAGCACCTAGATTATTGCACGCGAAGCCATTTTTCATATCACAGGCTTTTTTCCATAGCTCGCTTGCTTTGTGGTAGTCTTGTCGCACACCTTTGCCATTATGATACATTAGCCCTAAGTTGTAGCAAGATTCTGATTGCATATCGCTAACTTTGTTGCACCCAATTTCATAATATTTCTTTGCGTTAAAATAATCATTTAAGTTATAGTAAGCTAATCCAAGAAAATAATACGCACGATTATCCCCCAAAGCGATGGCTCTCTCAAAGTAGGGTATCTCTTCTCTAAAATGCCCTGCTATTCCATAAATGATACCCACAAAAAGACAAATATCTTTAGTGCATTGCTCCACACTTCGCAGTCCATTATCAATCAATGCTTGACACGCACTTTTATCTCCATATTCAATGCAATCCCTGATAGCTTCACCCTTGCCTGTGTTATATCCCTCATTAGACACTAATTCATTATTATCTAATTGCACAAAAGTTCCATTAGTCGCATTTGCGCTTTTACCCGTTCCTTTAAACCCCCCTTGTGCTTTTTGTTGCGCACAACTTCCCGGATACCAATCATTTTCACAATAATCCAAATTTGGATCAAGCATAAAAGAAGCGTATAAAACTTCAAATATCGCTGCAATCGCTAAAATCCAAAATGTTAATGTAAATCTACTACTATTTTTCATTTCATATCCTTTTGTAGATTTTTCTTAGTTTTGTTAATCTCATATTCAAACGCATTGGATTTTTTTATGATTTCTAATGCTTCAAACACTTTATTAGCTTCTATGATTTTGATTGCACTTTTTGCCCTGATAAGTGGCGAGCTAGCCTTTTTATCTCGCTCTTTATCATATATCATTATGGCAATTTCATTGACATTAAACCCTGCTTTATGCAAGTCAAATATTTTTTCTATATGTAGTAAAAAATACATTTTACCTACGCTTTCTAAATCTGATTTAAGGCTTTTTTCTGTCATTTTTTATTCCTTTTTATCATTAGTATTGACAATAATTGTTTCCAAAAAACACTTGGTAAAATTTGCCATTACTATCTTTGTATGTGTCGATATTCCCATACTCATAGCCATATTGCCCCCACGAGCAATCAACAAGCGTTACATACGCCCCACCGATATAATACGCACTTAGCCCACTCACAGCCAATATCGCTAGCACCACACAGGCGATAATTTTCTTTTTCATTTTTTTCCTTTTGTAGATTTTATGTTTTTGTTATTATTGCTATTGCGTTTGAGCAACTATCATTTTTAAAACAAAAAAGCAATACTACAAAAAAAAAAAAAAACAGATTGCTAATGTGGATTTTAAGGATAGATTTTGTGTGGAGTAGATTTTGTATGTTTGCCATACTTGGTAAAATGCGTAGTTTGAGGCAAGCAGTATGAAACAAAAAGTTTTATTTGTGTTTGGAAGTTTAGAGATATTTCGTGCGAACACCATCAGTATGACAAGTATTTGCAGTATGACAAAAGTCAGTAAAATTGGCTTTAAAACCTCATCCATTGCGGAGGGGGTTAGGAGG
>NZ_JBSIUV010000063.1:0-9268 GCF_053654515.1 Helicobacter sp. T3_23-1059
ATCTATTTTTAGATGATTTTCATTTATGATAATTTGTCTAAAATGTGGCAATGTTGAAGTAGTTGGATTGATTGTAAAATCTATTGCATTATCCTTTAACAATGTTGCCAATGTATCAAATTCTTTGTTAATTGTTTTATTGTATCCATTTTCAATCAAAAATAAATCCAAATCATCACTATATCGATATAAATCAAAGTGAAATCTTTGCAATGCTGTCCCACCTGTAAGGTAAAATCCTAACTTTTCCTTTGCGACAATATCTAGGATTTTATCTTGCGTTTTATACAACGCGGTATATTTCTCGTCTTTTTCCTGCATCTTTTATCCCATAATGCGCTATTAACTCATCAAGTCTTGTTTCTAAAAAGTCTCTTTTATGGTATCCTAATCGTTGATTTTGCGATATTATCATTTCTTTTACCCATTCATTGTCAATTAGACTTAAATGATTAAACATATTATTTGAGTTTTGAAAAATAGCGCTAAAAATTTGCTCTGCTGTTTCTTTATTAGCACAATAATCTATTATTGTTTGTGGTGTAAATCTCATATTGCCCCAATAACAAGTATTTATAATTTCATTTGCTATTTCTAGTTTTTGTATTTGTGTTAATTTTTGCATACTTTATCCTTTATTTATGTTTGTAAAAATCATTGATTCATATAATTGTTTGGTATCCAAATCAAAGTTTATACATTTAATATGTTTTTCCTCTTTATCACTCATTCCCAAACTCCATCGCCGTTTCTTTTTGCAGATTTTATTACATTCACATCAATTTTTTCATTTTCAAACCATAGCCATTCTTTTGCATTGCGTGTGATTGCTTCGTTTTTTATCGCTTCTAGCACTGTAAAATTTGCTATACGCGATAAATCTTTCTCATCGCCTTTGCCTACATAAGTGTATTTATCTTGTTTGGTAAGCCCCTCTTCTTTAGCTATTTCATCTAAATACGCATACAAATCCTCTAGTTTATACTTGCCCTCGCGCAAGATTTTTTCCTCATCTAGCACGATTCTCACACTTCTTACGATTTTTTGATTTGCTGACATTGTTTGTCCTTTTTAGGTAATTTTACAAACATAGCATAATTGCCTTGTTTGCTTAAAACGATTATAACAAATTTTCACAAAATCTACATTTAGCAGTGATAAAACTTATAAATCATCGTTTTTATAAATATACATTCACGCAAACATTTGTGCTACTTTATTATGGCTTTCTTGGTTTAGATGGACATAGATTTGAGTAGTATTTATCGAGTTATGTCCTAACATTTCTTGCGTTAGCAATAAATCCTTAGATTTTGCATACACAAAGCTAGCAAAGCTATGTCTAAGCAAATGCAAATAATTGCCTCTCTCTTGCACTGCGTTTAGCCTCTCTAAAATCGGTTTTAGGTTAATGCTTTTTTGTATCGGTATAGCACTATTATTAAGATTAAAAAGATAAGGTGTTTTTATCCCTAATTTCTCTTTAGATTTTATAAAATCTTGCATAAACTCATCAATCAATTCTATTTTTACACTTGCAAGCCTCATTTTTGCCCCCTTGCCCTGTATCCTAAATACATAAGTCCCACTAAAGCTATCTTTGGCTATATCGCTATATTTTAGATTCCACACTTCTTTTGTTCTCATTCCTGTATAGCTTACTATTAGCATTATAAGACTATCGCGCTTTTTTGCTAGATTATTAGTTTTCATAGATTTTGTAAAATCGATAAAATCCCTAAATTGACTTTGATTTAGAAAACTAGGCAAAACTCTCTCTTTGGCAAATTTCTTTCTTATGGATTTTAAGCAGCAAACTTTGATATTTAGATTTTCCCCCATATAGCGTAAAAACATATCTAAATAAATGATATATTTGCTTATCGTAGAGTTTTTTAGCTTTTTGCTAAGGGAATGAAAAAATGCTAAAAATTCTTCCTCGCTCATATTTGGCACTAATCTATCATTATGCAAATATAGCAAAGATTCTAGCATTTGTAAAATATTGCCTAGTATCTTAATGCTTGTTAGTCCATTTCTAGCGCAATGATTTATCCATTTACGGATAATATTAAAGCTACTTAGGCATAAATGATTTTCTTGCAATAAAAGATAATTTAGCGTTTTTTGTCGTTTGTTTTGTGAATTGTGATTGTATAGTTTTGCTTTGTGTAGGCAAAATCTAGCAAATATAGGCACTAACTCATCTTTACTAAAAAAGATTTCATCTTGCTTTGTGTGGATTCCCTCATAGCATTGTTTATGCCATTGGTTTAGGTATTTTATTTGTTTAGGTTTATCCTCGCGTGGTATGCGTGGCGTGGATAGATTTTTTGATTTTAAAGCATTTTTGTTTTTGTGGTAGATTTCATAATTTTTGGGCGTAAAAAACCCCTGTGTAGCATTGTTCATTATTTATCCTTTGTGTAGTTGATTTTGTGTGTAGTTGATTTTGAAAGTGTGAGGAGGTGTTAAAAAAAATTTGCTTTTTTAACATATCACAAAAATTTTGTTAAAAAATCGCAAATTTTTTAACAAAAAAAAACCGCTTTTTGTGTGGCTTAAAAAACAAATAAGCCAAACAAAAGCGGATAAAAAGCTAGTGTGCTAAAAAGCACACCAAAAAAGCTCCAAACCTCGCGCCAATAAAACGCGCTAACTTTGCTAAAAAACCTAGAATCTAAAAACGCTAGAATTTATAGGCATAAGATAGTAAGATTTGATTGCGCGGCGCAACTGATAAAGTGCCATCATCATAATCATCAACTTTCATTTTTGCGCCTGTTATGCCTGAATAGCTTTTATAAGAATAAGATAATGCAACTTGATGATTTACATTGAAATAATAATGCAAGCCTATGCGCGAAGTCCAAGCAATTTTAGTAAAATTTCCTTTTGGTTTAACATCTCCGCCAAAATCAAACTCACTAAAATAACTCATTCCCTCAAATCCTAACGCGCTTAACTCTAAGCCCAAAGTATGCTTACCTTTACGCATAAAATCCCAAACCCACGCTAATTCTAATCCATATTGAATCGCGTGTGTAGTAGTAGGATAATCCCATTTAAAACCCGCTTCGTATGTATCCCCAACTATTTTTGCATTGTAATTTGCATAACCTATATTTGCCTTAACGCGCAAACCTTGATTTTGCATATAATACCATTGATAACCAAAAATAAGATTTATAGGCGCATTAAAAGTTTGCTTATAAGGCGTGCCTAAAATTTCGGTTTCTTTTGGTGTCTGTGCTTTCCAAATGTAATGCTCCGTTTGAATCGCTAACCCAACTTCCCCACCGATAAAACAACCGCTCGCCTCATATTTTCCCCTGCAAAATCCCAAAAAACCGCTTTTTATGATTTTGTTATTTTCTGCCTTTTTTGCTTTTAGCATTTCATTTTCGCGCTTTATAGCATCTATTTGCTCCTGTATCTCTGCGCTTGTCTCTACGCGCTCGCTACTCTCTCTATCTCTCTCTCTCTCTCTCGTTATCTGCAAAAGCAAAATTTGCAAACACTAAAAAAATGCTTAAAAAAGCACTAACGCCCTTAAAACCCTTAAAACCATTGCAAAAACTCAAAGTTTTCATTTTTTCGTCCTTTTCTTTGAAATGTAGATTTTTGTTTTTATCTGCAAAAATGCAAACAAAAACGCGTGATTCTAGCGTTTTTATACTTTAAGAAACATTAAAAAACATAAAAAGCAAAAAACGCAAAAAAAAATATCCACACAAAAAGGGCGGGGTGCGAGTGTAGAAAAAATGGTAATTTGTAAAGTTGTCATTATGCTTATAATTAAAACGATAGTGATATAAACTAACAAGCCTAAAAAATATATAAGCAAGACTGCTGTTAAAAGAAACAATGTAATTGCACTCTCCGAGCCAAAAAGGCTGAAATTTACTTTAATTTTTTCAAAAACCATTTGTCCTGTCATCATTGATTTTGAGACAAGCCACGCTATTCCTGCGTCATTGCCCGATTTAGTATCATAGCCTTTTGTTTTTGCCTCTTCGGCGTCTTTATACAAATGTGCCGTAGAATTTCTAACGGATTTTGATATGTAATTTGACGGAGCTTTGATTATAGTGTCAAAAACCTTATAAAAACTATATTGATTGTTTGGGCTTTTTAAGGATTGTAAAGCCCAAACTACAAACCCACTAAATGCGAAAAAAATCACTAATTGCGCCATTGTTTCCCATTTGAATAAATCGCCCTCACGCATTTTTTTAATTCCCCAAATAACGATTAAAATAACATATAAAAATTTCATTACATCGCTTAATAGCACACTTGCTATACCGCTCATTATATTCATAATCACGGATTCGCCGATTGTTTGAAAAAAACCAACTACGATTGCAAAAATATTTTCCATATTAAAATCCTTTAACTATTTAAGTATTCTTCTTTCCAAAAACTCGGGTTATTGATTTTTAGTTTTTTAATTTTTTGCACTGTTTGCGCATCGGAGCTTAAAATCTTTAAATATCTACCTAATTTTGCAAGATTGACATCTACAATATTGCTAGCACCTGTGATAAGATTTTTGATTAAGACTTTGCGTGCGTTTTGTGGAGTAGAAACCAAAAAATTGATTTCGTTGTCGGTAAGATAAATATTGTATTTATCAAAGTTTTCTAAGTTAGTTGTAGGAAATATAATAATATGTGCTAGATTTTGCAAAAAGGATTTAGCGTTTTTTACGCCGTCTAATTGATTTAAGTCTTGGAATGCCATTGCCATTACGCCATTTAGCTTTCTGGCTTGAGTTAGTGTGATATTGATTCTATCGTTAAAAACTTCATTATCAAGGTAACTCTTAAATTCGTCAATGAAAATAAAAAATCCTTTAGAATTACTTTTTGCGTTATATATCATTTTATGAAACATATAACGGGCAATTAAAGAGGCTTCTTTTTCCATATTTACGATAAAATCCATATTTAGCGTTGTTAGTTTTTTGCTAAATTCTAGCGAATCATCAATGCTATTAAATAGTGGATTATCGCAATATCTTTCTAATTGTAATGGGATTTGCATATCGCCTGTTTTTGTAATGCTTTCTTTGACATCTTTTATGTTGAAAGCTATTTTTTGTCCGCTAAGATTTTTGTATAAATCTTCAATTACTTTATTGATTGCTTTTATTTTTTGCGCTTCTTCTTCGCTTTTTGGGTCGGTTGATATACCAATCATTTGCGCATACCAATCCGTTAAAAAATTGATATTTTCTATATCATTAGGCAAAGAACAAGGATTTATGTGAAAATCCTCGCCCGTGTTGTATTCGCCGTTTAAAAATTCTGTAACGGAATATAGCCCATTTAGCCTATCTAATGCTAAAATGTCTATATCATATTTGTAAAGATTTGCGATTATAAAACTCATTAAAGTTGTTTTGCCTGCGCCCGTGCCGCCGATAATCATTGTGTGTCCTACGGTATTTTCATCTTCGTTAGAATGAAAATTAAACAAATAAGGCGACATCGATTGATTCTTAAATAAAGCAACGGGAGTTTTCCCCCACGAATTTGATTTTCTGCCTAAATATTCTTTTTCAAATAAAATCATCGTAGATATGTTTTTGCTCGGGTGTAAGCGTTTGCGCGGATTAAGATTAGCGCGATTAGGAAACATACTAAAAAATGTAGGTTGCAAGTTGATATTCTCAAAAACGGCAACCAAACCTGAATCTTTTAGTGTGTTTTGAATTATGATAGAATCCTCGTTTAGCTGCTCTTTAGTTTTTGCTTTTACTAAAATGCAATAACTAATGTTTTGTAAAATAACTCTATCACTTTCTACCATTTCAAGCAATTCTGCTATTTGTATTTTTACGCCACTTGTGGCAAATTGTCTTTTTCTTTCTAATTTTCGCTTTGCTAGCTCTTTACCGATAGTCGATAGACTTAAGTAAATATCTAAGTCTATATGACTATGTAAAATGCTAGAAATGGTAAGGCTAGTGATAATATCAGTATCATAAGCCTTAATAGCAATAAAACGATTGTAAGTTTTTTGCCCGTTAAAATCTTGTATAAAATAATCTTTTTTAAATTCTACATTGCTAGCAATGTAGCTATCATTTAATAATCCTTCCGTTACGCGAAATGGAATAAAAACGCCGTTAATGTATTCGGCGTAATGTTGCAAAATCTCATCTGCGCTAAGTTTTCTAGGCTCATAGTATTCTAGTGATTGTAAAAAACGCTCTATGGTAGATTTTAGAATCGATATTTTATTAACATAAGTAATGTTATTTTTTGCGCTATCCTCTTTGATTGAAGTTGTCAATTCTAACTTTTTGCGCTCAAAAAATCCCTTTGTAGCTTGCGTGCAAGTTTCAAAAAAAATAAAATAAGAATTTTGATAAATTCTTTCATTACGCTCCCATTTATTGATAATCGATGAAGCATATTTGTTGTCAATATGGTATTGTTTGTCATAGGCAATTTCACGCCTTTTGACTATGATTCGTGCTTGTATATTATCCGTTAGCGCGTTTAGTGCATTTAAGCGCGTAAGAAATAAATTGCTCATATTTTCGGTGGTCGCAGAATTGTAATTAACGCCTTTAATTTCAATTCCGCCGACAAAATTTTCATTTTTTGTAAGCAAAAAATCACTATCAAACTTACCTATAATGTTATTTTCTTGGCAAATAGAATATTGATTTGGCACAATCCCATAAATCATTTTCCAAAATTTCTTTTCAAAATATTCAAATAAATTCATAACATATCTCTTTATTTAATGATTTTGTAACTTGTTTTATCTTTATCTACATAAAATTCAATAATATGTAAATCATCATATTCTTTATTGGCATTAGCATTATTTACATCACTAGGTATAATAATCGCCTCTTGCAAATCGCTTACATTTTTTTCGCTAGGATTTTGGCTTTGCTTTATATCATTTGCATTTACATTGCTATGCCACTGATATTTTTTTGAAAAAATGAAAGCAACAAAAACAAACGCAAAAATTGCAAATATATAAATGACAATTTCGCCTATGATTTCTATTTTTCTAAAATAAGAAACTTTCTTTTTGTGTTTTGCATTCCATTGTGCGTGTATGCTTTGCAATGGCATTTTTTCAAAATTCAACTCTCTTTCTACATTTTTATCTAGTAGATTTTGCTTTTTTTGATTGTCCATCGTTATTCCTTTGTATCAAAATTTCGGTGTTTCTCGTATTTAAGTATTTGCTTTTATCTTTTGGTAAAAATCCCAAATGCTTGTTTGCCTATTGCTTTGACTATGTTTTTCTACTTTTTTATGTGATTTCAACGCATTAAACGCTTTTACAATTTCCACATTTTCCATTATTCTTTCTTTACGCATAGTATTTTGGCACGCCACTTTGTAGTCTTAGATTTGATAAAACAATATCCGTAATATCATCATCAAAAAACTCAATGGCATAAAACACAAATAGCAATAAAACAAATATTAAAATGGTATTTAACAATCCTATGTAAGCCATAGGAATAGCCGCACCAAAAATTGCTATCGCCCAACTATTTGTGTTTAAGCCTAAAAATTTCTCTTTTTTTGTCAATTCTCGTATATTTTCAAATTCTATTTTTGCGACAATTATCATTTTATCAACCTGTTAAGAGCCAATTAGCGATATTATCCGCATTTAGTGCTAGCACAAAAATTAGAAAAATGGTTACAAAAGTAGCACCTACTTGCTTTGTTTGCTCGTGGTTTTTTATCCAATAGATTGCAATGCCTACCATTGCAATAATACATACGGGCTTAAGCCATTTATTTTTCAAAATTGCATAGCCTTTATTTACCATTTCTCCAAAGTCCGCTGCAAGCACAATATCGGGCATAAAAATGCCGATAAAAACGATTGCAAATAGACTTATTTTTTTAAGCGATTTGTTCATTTCTTTTTCCTTTCGTAGAATTAAAATTTTTGCTATCAAGCACCAAAAGCGTTTTTAATGCCTCTCTTATGTGTTTTTTGAAAACATTTTGATGATAAGGCTCTATGCTAAGTGCTGGAGTAGCGTTGGTTAAAAAATGATAAGGAATGCTTATATATTTTTGACAATCCTCTACACTTTGAAATTCAAATACAATATCCCTCCACTTTCTCAAATCATTAAAATTATTTGGCGATAACACATATTTTTCCCCCTCAAACTCATAAACTAAGCCTTTTTTCTTGCTTTGTCGCGCTAAAAATCGCAGATAAAGCTCCATATCTCTAAAAAATCTTAATGGATAGTTTTTGATTTGCTCGCGTGTAGATATAGTTGCCTCAAATGGTTTTTGCGGATAAAGCAATGGTTTAGCTTTATCACTTGCATTATTTCTAGGCTTATTATGCGTTTTAGTAGAATTGTGCAAATCGCAAGTAGTATCTTGCGTAGTTTGTGGAAGTTGTCTAGCTTTTTGCTGCGCGTCTTTTAGTTTTTGTATTTCATCACATAATCGCTGTTTCTCTTGCTCTTGCAAAATCATAGAGGCTTTAAAAGCCTTAGATTGTTTGTAGTTTTTAAGCGTTACAAACATAATTTCTTTATTTTTTTTGCCTTTGCTAGCTTGGGTAATAAGTCCCAAATTGCAAAGCTCATCTAACCAAAGTTTAATAGACTTTGCGCAAGCGTGGTAGCGATATGTAAGTTGTTTGAAATTGAAATAAATGCAATCCGTGTGATTTAGTAACGCAATTTCAAGCATAGTGTAATAAAAACTAAACATTTTTGAAGCACAAACGCTATTTGCATAAGATTCTAAATCACTGCGGATTTGCCCTATGCGTATAGCGTTTTGAGAGAAAATCAAAGTCTTTAGGCTTACGCTGTTTGATTCAATATTTTTGATAATTTCACAAATTTCAAAAATCTCATCATTGTCTTTATCGATTTTTAGCGACTTGTTGCTTTCAATATCAAAATAGCTACAATTTGCGTTGCTTACATTGCTCGCTTTACTTGCATTGCCAAAAAAGCTAGTAGGCAAGTTAAGCAACTCGTGCAAGTTGTTATTTTTTAAGGCATTTTCTAAATCTTGCTTAAAATCCGTTTTTCTAAAATCTAACATTCCTTGTGAATGTTTTTGCAAATACATTGCTGCTGGTGCTGACATAGTTTAATACTCCTTTTTTACTATGCCTCTCACTGCATTACTCACTTAACCTTGCTTTTAGCTTAATAAACAGATTGCCACGAATCGCTACGCGATTCTCGCAATGACAAAACTACACCCCTAACTCCAAATTTTCTAACCCCCAC
>NZ_JBSIUV010000064.1:0-9260 GCF_053654515.1 Helicobacter sp. T3_23-1059
AAAAGGCTAAAGTATTTCAATAAATTGGAGCATATTTATAATCTAGCAGAAGCAGTAGCATTTTTAAAAGCATTGCCAAAAAGAGCAAAAAAAGATTTTATAAAATACGCTAGTAAAAATCCACAAATTGCTTGCAAAATCGCATATATTTATTATAGGTTTGATTTGGGGAATGATAAGTTTGTAAGCAGTGTAGAGGGCAAAAATGGAGAATATGTGAGTGATAGGAAAAATTTTATAGAAACTTCACATTCTGTATTGCAGAATAATTCTATTGGCGAAGTTCAAAACTTAAAGATAATTGTTAAATACAATGAATTGCTTACATCTGATAATGTGAATTTAAAAGCAAATTTTATTGTTGGATTAACATTTAAGGTATGCAACACATTTGGTCTTCCATTAAAAGAAGTTATTTTTTATAGCGACAATGAAAATTCGTATGGATTTTGCGAACCAAAAACAAAAAAAATTTATTTTAATAAGCGTCATTTATACCATCAAAATATTTTTAGAGAAATGGTTGATACTGTATTTCACGAGATAAGGCATTTTTACATATATCAATATATCACCAAACCATTGAAAAAGAACACCAAAACATTTGGTTCGTTGATAACATATCTTGGAGTTAGTGCTAATTATTATATTGATGACAATGTGAATGCAAAAACAAATATTTTTCGTAGTTTTTATAAAATATGTTACAAATATGATGCCAAAAGTGTTGGCTGTGAAAAAAATAATGAGCAAGAGATTTATGAGATTCAGCCTAATGAGCGAGACCCAAGATATGTGGCTACAAAGATTATGGCTATATTACCATAAAGGATAAACAATGAAACGAGTGAATCCATCTAGTCGTATAAAATTCTTAAATTTTAGAGATGACAAAACTATTCATCTAGGCATACAAACAAATATTTTATGCGTAGATGATAGAATAGAAGCTAAATATTTGGGTCGTCCATTACAAGATTTTACTGCTACGCTTTATCTAGGCAAAATCGTTTTTGAGAAAAATAAAAAAGGCATTTTAGCACCAAAATTTATCCCATCAAAGATTGCGGATTCTAGTTTTGAAGGGCTAAATACATTTTGGCTAAATGAAATCAATAAAAAAGCAAAAAAACCTTTTAGGTCGCTCATTAAATGCGAGCGTATTAAAATGGCTGGCACGATGTGTCTCATAGATTCGGATTCTATCCCCTACCAAAAAATCCACTACTTTAGGCACAAAGATAATATCATTTTAACAAAAGAGCAAATCATCTCATATTTCACGCAATTACACCAAGAAAACACAGGATTTATCGCAAACTACATAGAATCTATAAATAAAAATAATGGAATCAAAGCCTATCATTTACACGATAAAATCTATGATGATTTATTATCAAAAGGAATCCTGCAAAAAGATATGTTTAAATGGTGGAGTAATGCCCCTAAAGCACCTTATACGCAAGCAATACTACTTACGCTAGATTTTCTAGTGAAAACCAATCAACCAAATCATAAAATCTTACTATATGATGAGTTGTTTTATGCGTATTTAGTGTGGAGTTTGAGAGAGTTTTTGATTCCGTATTTTAGTGGTAGATTTCAAGATGAAAATCATTTACTTTTTAACGCAGGGGCATATAAGAAATATATAGAAAAATTCAATATTGGAAACCCTCATATTAACAAATTTGAAGGCTTATATATAGAGATTATTTTTTATGAAAATATCTTGCCAACTAAGCATAATGTGGGATATGTAGAGGGTTATGAAATATTTTTTAAATATCACGGACCAAATTTTTTACCTATTGATGAAAGATATGCACACTTAAATTTACCAAAATCTAAAGGCTACGAACAATACTCCCCAAATATCGATATGAGTGATTTTTGTAATGATAAAGAACCTTGCTCTTTAAGAGAGGATATATTTAATAAAATTACAAAAGTTAAACCCTCCCCACTAGGCAAATACTATTTTGAATTAAGCGATAACAAAAGCGTATATATCGAATTTTTCCCTAGAATCTACCCTAGCATTACCAATCTTCCAAAAGGCTGGAGCAAAGAAATGATGCAAAAACTAGATTTAAAGTTAGAATAATCATAAAAGTATTTTGATAAAATAACGAAAATCCCAATAAATCTACCATATAAAACAAAATCAACCTGCCTTATAAACAAAAAAAAAGAAACAAAGTCAATAAGATTAAAAAACAAGGCTTAAGTTGGATTTAAGTCTTTGTATTTTTTAGGTTTAGAGATATTTTCGGCTTTTTTAAAAGCCGAAAATATGACAAGAAAAAACCGAAATATGATAAAAATCATTTAGATACTTTAACTTGCCTTAGATTTACAAACAATCAACAAAAATACACGCATACAACATAAAGAAACGCAAAATCCAAACTTGCCTAATTTCCCTTTTTAGAATACTGCTCGACTTCTTGCTTAGTCAGCACGATAAAATCCGTGCCTGAATTGTGCCTAGATTTTCTAGCGACTTCGATTAGCTGATTTGGATTGCTACGAATATTTGGATCTATGTAGCCCTGCTCAATTAAACTAGAATTGATATGAGAGATAAACTCCCCATCCGTTTTGGCAATTACGACTTTATTTTCCTTTGACATTGTCATTATTTCGATTTTTAGCGCAAGCTCGACTTTAAAATTAGTCGTGTATATGAGATAAATTTTTTCGTGATTTTTCATATATCGTTGGTAAAAATTGTATCCCGTTTTTTCAGCATCTGAAAGCTTTGCTTTATCAAGCCTTTTTAAATACTGCCAATAAAATGTCATCGTGCAATAAGGGCTATTTACATCGTGGCGAAAAAATCCATTATGCACAGATACAGATTCCATACCGATTCTCCACATTTTGTTATCTAGGTGCGTGGCGATTAGGTTTAGCGCGTTGCGCACTTTTTCTGCTAGCTCGATGCGCACCGCTTGAAATGAGCTAGTAAATTCGCTCATATAATTTGCCTTAAAATTTTTGGTTAGGCTATCAAGTCGCTCCTGTGAGGCAAGCAGGGTTTTTGCTTCCTCTTCGGCTTTTTGGGCGATTTTTACTTGCGTGTCGATTTTAGCTGGCAGTGTCGGGTCTGCTTTGTTGATTTCTAGTTGTGCGCGGAGTTTTCTTGCTTCGTTGTTTGAATATTTTGCTTTATTATTTGCCTGCATTATTTGCTCTTTTATGTTTGAAATCGCCTTGTTTGCGCCTTTGTAATGCAACTGCTTATCCAAAAACACATCTGCATAAATATTTTCTGGCTTTGTAAGCGCACTTTGTGCTAGCTCTTTAAAAGAATACTCCAACCCGCGCAATTTTTGTAACTCAATAGCAAACATATCCGAGCTAATCTTTTTGTCAAAAAACACCAAAGAATCCATAGCTTTCACCAAAAATCGTTTTACCACTAAGTAGTTTAGCTGGTCTTCTTGGGGGATTTCATCTACCTCATCTAGCGCAAATGTTACGGCTTTTGCCTCCGCTGCAAAATGCTCTCGCACGCATTCTTCTGCGCCTTGCGTTAGGCTTATTGATTTCATATTTAGATAATCTGTTTTTTGAAAAATCTCTTCTGCTTGTTTGTTGATTCTATCAGATTCTATTGCTTTTAGCTCCTCATCGGTATTGGTTTTCCAAAAATCGATCTCCTTTATCAAAGAACCCTCACCAAAATCTTGAAACTTCGAGCTATGCGCATCGGTAATGCGCCCCGAATCATCAACTCTAAATTCCACAAACATACCCGATACAGGCAAAAATTTCCTATCTTGCCAACTATCTTTTCGCAATTCAAATATTTTTTTAGAATAATTGACTATGACGCCTGATTCTGTTGCCATCGTGTATCGTGTGATTCTGCCGTGCATTGCTTCCCCTTATGTGTGATTTATGTATGATTTAGCGCATATCGTGCTTTGCAACTTGTTATAATATACTATCTTTTAGAAAATTTCCCTTAAATACGCGATTTTGTTGCAATTTTTGCATATTTTATGTTAGGCTAGAGATTTTTGTATAGCTCAATCCAACTTAAGCAGATTATTTTTTATCAATTTTAGTAAGATTTTATACAAATCTTGTCCTTTGATTTTGGTGATGGCTATCTAAATTCTGTTTCTTTTAAAGGAATCAAAAAATTCTCTTTTTTGATTCCTTTAAATTAGCTTAATCTATGCTTTGCATAGCCACTTTTGCTTACATTTGTAAGCAAAGCAAAAACAAAATCTACTAATCCATCATACGCTCCCCAATAATCGCTATAAATTATAGATTCTACTAAATCGCTACAATCGTGTAATATAGACAATAATTCACTAGCAGAGCAATGCTTTACAATTTGGGTATAAACACAATTATTTCGTTTTAGCATACCTTCTGCTTGCAGTTGTCCGCGAAACGAAGCAAAAAACACAGGTGTTTTTTGCTAGCTACTTAAGTCTCTTTTGCCTATCCCTCTTTTAGCGACCAAAATCTATATCAAAAGGTTGCTTTCATCAACCTCAATTTCGCCATTTAATTTAGATATTTTTTCACATTCTTTGGCGATTGAAATGCGGATTTGATTGATGATTTTATTGACACTTTGACGAGAAATGTTGCTTAATTTTACAATTTTAGAAGCTTCAATATCAAGACTTCTTGCAAAGTTAAGAGTGTAAGCGAAGTAGAAACATATTTAAGGCTCTCTTAAACTTAAGATCAAACAAAGGATCTTTAAGTTATGGTTGCACCGATGAAAAACAAGTATATCATTCGTTCAAGAATTTCAGAGGCAAAAACAAGAGAGATTCTTAAACTTTTTTGTCTTGATATTGAAGCTGTTAAAATTGCAAAAATTACTCAAATATCAGAGCAAACTTTATGCAAAATCTTTAAGCAAATTCGCATTTTAATCGCACAAGAATGCGAAAAAATCTCTACATTAAATGGTGAAATAGAGATTGATGAGAGTTATTTTTTGCTTCGTTTTACTCGCAACTGCAAGCAGAAGGAGCTAGGCGAGTTCGTGGCAAAAGAGGGCGAGGAGCTGGCAAAAAGACACCTGTATTTGGTATGTTAAAACGAAATAATTGTGTTTATACTCAAATTGTAAAGCATTGCTCTGCAGATGAGCTTTTGCCTATAATACGAGATTTAAGCAATATAAATGAGACAGAATTTTATAGTGATTATTGGGGGGCGTATGATGGATTAGTAGATTTCGGTGCAAAAGCACATTATCGCGTTAAACATAGCAAAAATGAGTTTGCGTTAGGTAGAAATCATATAAATGGAATCGAAAACTTCTGGGGCTATGCTAAGCATAGATTAAGCAAATTTAAAGGAATCAAAAAAGAGAATTTCTTGCTTCACTTAAAAGAAACAGAATTTAGGTATAATACTCAAATTAAACAGCAAGATTTGTATAAAATCTTACTAAAATTGATAAAAAATAATCCGCTTAAGTTGTCTTGAGCCATATTTAATAATCTCTATTATTAAAATCTATTTTGTTTTTGCCTTGTTTTAGCTTCTTAAATTCTTGCAAAGGTTTTTATTATGTGGTGTATATACTTGTTTTTCATCGTGTGCATCATAACTTAAGACTCCTTTATTTTGTCTTAAGTTGTCTTGAGCCTTTTGATTTAATTGTCTAAAATCTTGCTTATACTGCTTAAAAAGTAATTCTAGATTCTGCTCTATATCTTCGCTATCAGCATATACCACACTATCGCCATTAAGTATAGGTTCTCTCTTAGAAATATTATATGTCCTAAATTTACCCACAAAATTAGCTAAATCGCGTGAAAAAAGTCCCTTAAAAAGTTTTCTATGAATGGTTGTAAGGGCTAGATGAGAAAATGTAAAAGCATTGGTGTTGATTAGCTCTGCGATTCTTTGGGATACTATATCGCATTCCATCATAGATTTTATACTAGGATTTGATAAATCCTGCGTTGCATAATGCTTTTGTAATTTTTCTGCAAGTTCATAATATGTTTTAGATTCGTTTGCTACTTTGTAAAAATAATCAGATGGCTTAAGATTATCAACTTCATTAAACCCTACACCTATTTCTAGGCTTTTTATATCGTATTTTGGTTCTATATGTTCAAATTCATCGTATTCCATAATAAAACCTTTTTTTGATTTTTATTCTTTTTTGCTATAAGGCATCACCAATGAAAAACGCCTTATTTACAACTTATACAAAGCAATTATAGCATAAGGGCTATAAAAGGATTTATGATTTTGCTAAGTTAAAATTATGCTTTTGATGGGCTAAAATATGTGAATCTAAAATCATACCAACCTTCTACCGCTGTTTTTTATATTTTATTTTGCGTAGTTTATCTAAAGATTGCCATTTCATTATATGTAAGTGTTTTTTATCGCCTTATTCTAGCTTTTATGGTAAGTTTATGTTTTTTTTACCTTTTTTAATTGTTGGTTTTTTGTCGGTAAAAATATATTTTACCCTATGTTATTTTTGTGATTTTTTGCTTTTTTTGCGACACAAAATTAACATATTTTTAACAAATTTTGATTATATTTCGCTTCGTAGTCAATGGGCTACCAACACTTTTAGAATCTATATTACGATTGCTTTGTATGAGGCGTGCACAATGCTTTATATTAGCATTTGTAACCTCCACATACAGCAAAAAGTTCCTAACATTATTAGCACAACTTTTTAGCGCAAAATCGCACGACTTCACTTCAAAGCATTGTTAAGATTCTATTTTGCTACAAAGGCAAAAGGACAACAATGGATACTATAAATACAAGTTTCATAATGCTATGCTCACTTTTAGTCTTGCTGATGACGCCTGCGCTGGCGATGTTTTATTCTGGTATGGTGGGGACTAAAAACACCCTAAATACCATAATGAACGGCTTTATCGTCTTTGGCGTGATTACTTTGCAGTGGATTATTGTGGGCTTTAGTTTAAGTTTTAGCGGGGATAATGCTGGCATTATCGGGAATGTTGAGAATTTCGCGCTTGCTGGGATTAGCGGGTTTAATGATGATGGTGTGCCAAATATCCTTTTTATGCTCTTTCAAATGATGTTTGCGCTTATCGCCTCAGCGATTATCACAGGTTCGCTTGTTGGGCGCATTAAGCTCGGTGTGCTGGTGGTGTTTTTGCTGATTTGGAGCACGGTGGTGTATGACGCGCTCGCGCATATGATTTGGGGTGGCGGATTTTTAGAATCTCGAGGGAGTTTAGATTTCGCAGGTGGCGGAGTCGTGCATATTAGCTCTGGCGTGGCTGGGCTTGTAGGCGCGCTCCTCGTGGGTGCGCGTAAAACCCCCGCTTCGACAAGCGGTGCGCATTCTGTGCCTTACGCGTTTTTGGGTGCGATTTTGCTCTTTATCGGCTGGCTAGGGTTTAACGCAGGTAGTGCGGGCGCGGTAAATGACATCGCGGTAAATGCCTTTATCGTAACGATTATTTCAGCGGCAAGCGGATTTTTAATCTGGGTGCTACTTGAATGGATAAAGCACAAAAAGCCAACGGTGCTAGGTGGCTTAAGCGGTCTTGTGGCAGGGCTTGTGGGCATTACCCCGGGAGCTGGGTTTGTAGGGATTTGGTCAAGCGTGCTAATCGGTATGATAAGCGCGCTGGTGTGCTACTTTGGGCTATTTTACATCAAATACAAACTCAAATGGGACGATAGCCTTGATGCGTTTTCACTGCACGGCATCGGGGGAATCTGGGGTGGTATCGCCGTAGGACTATTTGCTTCTGGTGCGGTAAATCCTGACATAATCGCAGATGGTGCTTTGGGCGAGGGTTTGCTGATTAGTGGCTCTTTTGCGTTATTGTTGGAGCAGATTTTTGCTATTATTGTTTGCGTGGGATTATCTGCGGTGGCTAGCTTTGTGATTTTTAAGGGGATTTCGCTTATCACGGACTTGCGCGTCAAAGAGGAAATCGAGGAAAAAGGCTTAGACATTCACTTACACGGCGAAGAAGCGTATAATATGAAAGAATAAGATTTTTCATAGAATCTTAAAAAGCGATATTAGGGGCAAAAATGAAAATGCGCTTTGGATTTTGTATTGCGTGTGTTTTGTGGCAGGGGATAGCACTAGGAGGGGCAGTGTGTGAGTATAAAATCAACAAGGCAAAGGAGGGGATAAAATCCTACCAATCCTACAAAAAAAGAGATGAGGATAAACTAGCAAAAGCAAAAAACGAGCTAGAATCTTTGCTACAAACTTGCGATGATGAAGCGGTGCTAAAAGAAATGGAGGAATATATCGCCTTTGCATTGCAAAAACTAAAATCTGCAAGGCAAAATCTAAATCTAGCAATGCAAAGCAACAACACTCATCAAATCACACAAGCAAAGCTAGCGCACAAAATCGCTCACATAGAATACATAGCCGCTAAGCAAGAGCAACTAAGATTAAAAGATTTGCTAAAATCTAGTCGCTAGGATTTTGCGACATAGATTGCTTTTTTTTGCAAACATTTGCGACAACTTATAAAAGCAAAAAATCATTATTTAATATTCATTTCAAAATCTTGCATTTACAAAAACTTGCTTACGAAATCTCAAAATCCTATTTAAAACACATTGTTTTTTTTATTTTTACCACCAAATAACTACGCTTACATTTTGTATAAAATACCCTAAAATACGCAAACTCAAAAACAAAACAAATCAAGTAAGTAAATGCAATATAAATCAAAAAAAAAAAAAAAACGCTAGAATTAACCTATTTTTATCTGCGATATTTTTGTTAGATAGATTGTTGATGGAGGTTAGTTTTGAAAGTCCAAGATATTTCGCTAAATAATTTTTTAGCTATGCTTAATACAAGATTTGTTATTCTTGTTTATCAGCGTAATTATGCGTGGGAGAGGACACATTGTGGAAAATTGCTAGAAGACATACTTATCATTGTCAAAAAACAAAAGGGACATTTTTTAGGCACTATTACTTATATTTTGCATTATAGTCCGCAGGGTTTTGGCAATATAGAGCAAGAATATGTAATCATCGATGGACAACAGCGCATAACCACGCTAATGCTTTTGCTAAAAGCACTGCAAGCAAAAAGCAAAAACGAACAAATCAAAAACACAAGGCTCAAGACAACTTAAGCGGTTGATTTCTCATCATTTTTAGTAAGATTTTATACAAATCTTGCTGTCTAATTTGAGTATTGTATCTAAATTCTGTTTCTTTTAAATGAATCAAGAAATTCTCTTTTTTGATTCATTTAATTTAGTAAGTCTATGCTC
>NZ_JBSIUV010000065.1:0-9228 GCF_053654515.1 Helicobacter sp. T3_23-1059
GACTTAGGCTTATTTTGGCTTGGGCTTGGGCTTGGGCTTTTGGAGGGGTTTTGATTCCCCCTCCCGTGCGGAGGGGGATTAAGGGGGTGGGTTTTTGTCATTGCGAGCGGATTTTTTAGAATCTAAACCGCGTGGCAATCTATTTATTAGATTTTGCCAAAAGTGTGTTTTTTTGACATTTTATAGCGATAGATTGCCACGCTCACTTCGTTCGCTCAGTATGACAAGCATTGCCGTCATTGCGAACCGTGCTTTCACGGCGCAACAATCCAAAATCCCAATCCATTGCAGAGTTGCAAACCTCTTATTCCCCCCTCCATTGCGGAGGTTTTTTGCTTTCTATCCCCCTCCCTTAGCACGAGGGGACTAAGGGGGTGGGTATATTGTCATTGCGAGCAGATTTGAAAAATCCGCGTGGCAATCCACACCCACGCCGTCATTGAGAGTAAGTCGCAAGACTTATGTGGCAATCTATAAGCAAAAAAACATTGTCGGACTTAGGGCAATACCCGAAGTATCTCTATTTTTGATTTAATATTTGAGATACTTCGCTCACTTCGTTCGCTCAAGTAACGACAAAGGAGTAGATTACCACGCATTGCATTTGTATCTAAAATGCAACGGTTCGCAATGACAGCAACATTTGTTATACTGAAATATAAGCAAAGTATCCAAAAATACAAAAATTTGCAAATAATTCAAGTTTTGAAATATAGCGCGTTTTTGCAAAATCACTTGAATGCTTCGGCTTTTTAAAATCCTAAGTCTGATAAGTCAAAATAGAATTGCCACGCAGGCAAGAATGGCAAGAAAGGCAAGAAAGGCAAGAAAGGCAAGAAAATGAGTAGCAATGATACAAGAAGAGATTTTGCGCTACATCATTAGCAAAAAACGCTAAGTCAAAAACCGCATTATCACAAAAAAGATTTTACTTAAAAAACCATTCTTGCAGTATTTTACAACATTCTTGTAGCATTCTTGCGATGCCAACTTTTTAACGCTAACTTTTGCAATGAAATATTAAACATATTTAATAATCTTATTTAAAATTCTAGCACTATGATTTAAAACCAAAACAAAAAACATTAAGATTTTATTTCAAACGCGGCAACAGCGACTTTTACAAGCAAAATCTAAAATTTAAAAGGAGTCAAAATGCAAGCAATAGATTTTATAAAAAACGAGATAGATGAGTCAATCGCCACGCTAGAAAAAAGCAAAACCCTAGAATCTAGCATCATAGAAGTGGCAAAACTAATCACAGATTCCCTGCAAAATGGAGGCAAACTAATCGCCTTTGGAAATGGTGGGAGTGCTGCTGATGCGCAACATTTTGCCGCAGAGCTAAGCGGGCGATACAAAAAAGAGCGCAAAGCCCTAGCAGGAATCGCCATAAGCACGGATACTTCAGCCCTCACAGCCATTGGCAATGACTATGGATTTGAAGTAGTGTTTTCTAGGCAGGTAGAAGCTATCGCGCAAAAAGGCGATGTATTATTTGGAATCAGCACAAGTGGAAATTCTACAAATGTGCTAAAAGCGTTTGAGAGTGGCAAAAAAATAGGGTGCAAATGCGTGGGGCTAAGTGGCAAGGGCGGTGGCAAAATGAATGCTTTAAGCGATATAAACCTAGTAATCCCAAGCGATAACACGCCTAGAATCCAAGAAGCACATATTTTGCTCATACACGCGCTATGCGGGCTTATCGAGCTAGATTATTAAACACTTTTTTTAAAAAAAACGCGACAAAGCGACACGCAACAACCCAAATTTTTAGACAAAAGCAACAACACACAAAATGGGAGAATCTAAAAACTTAGCAGATTTTGGCTTTGGCTCTTTGTATGAGCTAGTTTTAAATCCGCCAAAATCCTACCAAAACACAATGCCTATCACTTCTTTGCGCGATGGAGCAGAGGGCGCACTTTGCTTAGAAATCACAGATTCGCGCTACCACCCAAAAACATACAAATTCTATGGCTTTAGCAAAACACTAAATGCGATGATAGAGCTTGTATATTTCTATCCAAAGCCCTATCACAAATCCCTTTTTACACTCGGGCAAGAAGCAATCATTCAAGGCAGATTGCGACTAAATAGCGGAAATCCTAGCATTATCCAACCTAAAATCATAAAATCTTATGGTGAAATTGTGCCAATATTTAAAGTAGGCAAATACAAATCCGCTTCTATCCACGGTTTAGCCCATAGCCACATTACGCACGAAAATCTAGCCAAGCTACACCTCCCAAATGACATTATCCAAAGCATTTTAGAGATTTTTTATCCAAATGAGGATTTTTATGCTAACTTTGTCGCACATAAAGGCTTTAATGGCAAACATTTAGAGGCATTGAAATTTGTAGAATTATTTTACTACGCATTAAGGCTTAGCAAAAAAAAGAGTAATTTTAGTGCAAAATACATTTGCAAGGGCGATTATAGCGAGTTTGTCGCTTCACTGCCTTTTGCTCTCACCAATGCGCAAAATCGCGTGATAGCTCAAATAGCGCACGATTTTGGCAGTGGCAAAGCGTGCAGAAGGCTTGTGATGGGCGATGTAGGCTGTGGCAAGACAATGATAATTTTAGCAAGCGTAATGATAGCCTACCCGCAAAAATCCCTCCTTATGGCACCAACTACGATTTTAGCAAAACAGCTATATGAGCAGGCAAAACTCTATCTGCCTAGTTTTGTGCGTGTGGGGCTTATCACAGCTGATTCTAAGGAATTTATCAAAGAATCAAAAAGTGATTCTAGCAACGCAAAAATAGTAAAATCCGCAAAACAAGAGAGGTTATTTAAGCAAGAATATGACTTTATCATCGGCACGCAAGCCCTGCTTTACCGCGACATTGAGGGGGAGGATTTTGCATTGGTGATGAGTGATGAGCAGCATAGATTTGGCACAAAGCAACGATACGCGCTAGAAAAGCTAGCAAGCGGTGGAGCAAAAAAAGATTCTAGCAACGAAGTTAATGCAGGTTTTAATCTCGCTACAAATACAACGACTACTCCAAAAAATGCTAAAAATCCTAATAATGCGCTAGAATCTAGGCTAGATTCTAGCAAGCCTCATATTTTGCAGTTTTCTGCCACGCCCATACCGCGCACTATGGCTATGCTAGAATCTAAAATGATAGATTTAAGCATTATTGATGAGTTGCCTTTCAAAAAAGACATTACCACTAGCATTATTTCGCGTGGCGATTTTAAGGAACTTTTAGCCCATATAAAAAGCGAGGTAGAGAAAAATCATCAAGTCGCTATCATATACCCGCTTGTAGAGCAAAGTGAAGTAATTGATTATTTATCACTTAGCGAGGGGGCGCGGTTTTGGCAGGAGCGATTTAGCGGAGTGTATGTAACCTCTGGGCAGGACAAGGATAAACAAGAAGTGCTAGAAGCATTTGCAAAAGAGGGGAAAATCTTGCTTGCCACCACGCTTATCGAAGTGGGAATCTCTTTGCCAAATCTCTCTACCATCGTAATAATCGCACCTGAACGACTAGGACTAGCCACGCTCCATCAGCTTCGCGGGAGAGTGAGTCGCAATGGCTTAAAGGGCTATTGCTTTTTATACACGCAAAGCAGTGGCGAGCAAAGCAGTGGCAATAATGAAAGGCTAAAAGATTTTGCTAGGCAAAGTAGCGGATTTGAAATCGCTAGGCTTGATTTGGCTTATCGCAAAAGCGGGGATTTGCTAAGCGGGGATAAACAAAGCGGGGAAAACCTAGTCTATGCGGATTTAGCCCAAGATGAAAATATCCTAAAACGAGTGATGAAAGAGCTAGAATCTATGTAGCTTTTATTGAAAGTTAGTTTTTTTTAAAGTATTTTTTTGGGCGTTTGATTGTTTTGCTAAAGCGTTTTTTGAGATAGATTCTCTCGCTAGATTTTATTAAGCAAAATTTGTCAAATAAAATCCGCAAAACACATAAAAAGATTTTGCTTTTTAAACGACAAAGCCACAAAATCCGCCGACAAAATCCGTTTGAAAATTCCGCTTGAAAAATCCGACTACAAATTCCAAAAACAATTCCGCAACAAATCTAACTATATGATTTCTAAATGATTTCTAATAAATTATCCCCTATTTTGATTGCGCGAGATTTTAGAAACTCGCTTGCGCGCATTTTGTTTTTGCTAGGGGCTTGTAGCTCATCTATCGCTACTGCGCCTTTTTCACACGCCACTATCACAGGGGATATAGATAAAATCTCTCCCGCTTTTTTCGCGCTATTTTTGCCTAAAATATCGTTTTTTTCACAAGCGATATTTTCCACCACTTTTATCCCAAAAAGTTTTATTCCATTTGGCAAAAACACGCTAGGCCACGGCATAAAAGCAAGCGATTTTTTATAGATTTCTTTAGCGTTTGTAAAGCGCACTTCCCCGTCATTTTTGCACAATTTTTGACAATAGCTAGCCTCCCTTTCATCTTGCAAAATAGCCGTAATGTTTCTAAAATCTATTAGCACCCTAGCAAGCTCTGCTCCGCCAATCCTTGCTAATCTCACACTTAAATCCACATAATTTTCATCATTTCTAGGGATTTTTTTAATGCTTAAAATCCCCCCGCTATCAAGCCCCTCTTCCATACGCATTATACTTACGCCATACTCACTATCATCGCTTAAAATCATCTGCTGAATCGGGCTTGCACCGCGATATTTTGGCAATATAGAAGCGTGCAAATTGATACAGGGCGCAACTTCTAAAATCTCTTTTGGCAAGATTTTGCCATACGCCACCACCACGATAAAATCTAGCTCCAAATCGCGCAAAATCTTTGCAAACGAAGTATCTAGCTTAATTGGCTGAAGCACTTTTATGCCCTGCTCTAATGCTTTTTGCTTCATCGGTGGAGGAGTGATTATGCCTTTGCGTCCCACAGGTTTATCTGCTTGGGTTACCACAGATAAAATCTCACATTTTTGATTTTTTTGCTCGCTATATTTTTCAAACGCCTCGCACAAACTATCAAACGCAATGCTCGCAAAAATGGGCGTCCCCATAAATATGATTTTCATACGATTCCTTTTTGTTGTTAGATTTTGTATTTGCTTTATAAGGCACACTCATTTTATGCAAATGTAGTCAAAAGCGTTTTATTTTTGCTAAAAACGCTAGATTGCCTACGCTTTTTAACGCGAAACAATGCCTCAAAATCAAATCGATTTTTTAAGACATTTTGCAAATGCGTTTGAAATCCTTGCTTTAGAAGCGATTGATTTTGTGATACCACAAAATCTAAGATTTTTATATTGATTTTATTAGGATTTATCTTGCAGGGTATAAAACCCGCTTTTTTTGCCACTTCTAGCACTTCTTTTTTTGTGGCATAAGAAGTGATAATGCACTCATTTTTTGTCAAACTAAACAGCCTTTTAAAATGCTCCAAACTCCAAAGCGTAGGATTTTTCTCAAAGCTAAAAGGGTCTTGAAACACTATATCAAAACCGCCAAAATCACTCTTTTTCAAATCATTTTTTTTAAAATCTGCCTGCTTCAAATCCATTTCCCCAAAATCTAGTTTTTCTAGCACTTCACACGCTTCCCCCCATAATATTTGCATATCTACATTTGGCGTGATTTGTGCGACTTTGCCACGCGCTAGATTTTCCCACGCACTAGATTCTATGCAAAAAATTTCGCGCGATAAATCTAGCGTATTTTTATCGTTTTCTAAAGATATAATATGGAGTTTTGGGCTTTTTTGGGGTTGTTTTTTTGTAGCACTTGCATTATGATTATCCTGTGAAAAATACTTTTGATATTTTTGCAATAAACACTCAAACGCCAAAGCACTTAAAAACGCATTATACCCTAGCCCAAAGCAAATATCTAAAATCCAAATATCCCCTAACGCCACTTTCTCGCCAAAAAAATCGCTAGATTTAAGTTGTGATTTTTGCGACTCTTTTGGCAAATCGCTAGAATCTAAACAAAAACCTAAGCTAGATTCTATGCTAGATTGCCATTTGGATTCTAAAAACAACAATGCAGGAAAAATATGTTTTGATATTTTTTCGCCTAGCGCACCCTCGCTAAGCGAAGAGTAGCACTCGCCAAATTCGGCATTAAAAGCACTTAGCGAGCCATCACTGCTTATTATCAATTTATGCAAAATCCACCTTCAAAATACTAAGCAAAAATACAAAATCGTTATTTAAAATTTTTCCCCTCTTTTAATAACCCCTCATAATATTCAAAATATTGCTTTGAATGCTTGCGTCTAAGCGTAGAATCTAGCGAGCCACTTGCGGCGTATTGCACGCGTGAAAAAAATGGCGCGACACTCTGTCCCACACCGCTTGTATCAAAATCTGTGCTATCTAGCACTACCAAACTCTCACAATCAAGCACAGACAACCTATCACGCGTAACTAAAAACAAAAGCCCCACGCTATACACCGCGCAAGATTTGCTTATCACTTTTGGTTTGGGGTCAAATTTGCTTCTATCAAAAAGATACCCCACCATTAAATCCGAATTTAAAAACTGCATAGACGGGTAGCTAGCGCGAATCTCATCATAAGTCTCTAGAGTAGGAGCGATGATAAAGGCTTGAGTATTTAGCGTGCCAAAATGCACTTCATCGCCTACTTCAGGTTTGTTTGTAGGGCTTGGCAAATATCGTTGCTCTAGCAAGGTGGCAGGCGATATTTTTGCCCGCGCTATGACTTCTTTGCTATTATTGTTGTCATTTGGGCTAGATTTCCCCCCGTTAGATTTTGCCTCACTAGATTCTATATCGCTAGATTCTATCTCGATAATCGTAGCACTAGCAATAATGCCTGCATAATTTTCATCATAAGTATGCCATACAAAGCCACTCTCCCCCACCCTGCGTCCATTCGCTACAAATTCTATGATATTATTTTTTTCATCTATCGCAGAAATGGTTGCTTTTGTGGTTTTTTGTAGCGTGTCTAAATGCTGCAATTTTTGCGAAGTTGATTTAGAAATAGAGGTTGATTTAGGGATAGAAGTTGGGTTATGGTTAGATTGCGTGGCATTGCTAGCACACAAAGAAAAAAGAAAAAATCCAAAACATAGCCTTTTAAAATAAATTAGATTTTGAGATAACGCCATTTTATGATAATGATTTTGCTGTTTTTGCTGTTTTTGCATAGCTTAGATTCCTTTTGGATAAGATTTTACACAATGAGATTAAAAAGCTACTTGCGTTTATGGCTAGGGCGATATTGATAAAAAAAGTAGTTGATTCCAAATGCTAGTGAAGGGGTTTTATCATAGTCCTCATCACGCACAAATTCTAATGCCTCGCTCGCTTTTAGATAAAGCACTTCGATTTTTTCGCCATCAGTCCCGCCACCTAGCGCGTGTTTGTCCTCTTTGCTTACTTCTGCTAGATAGACCGTCTGCCTTGCTCCACTTATGCCCACAGAATTATAAAAACTATTTACAAATTGCAAACGATTTGTAGGGATTTCATATCCGCATTCTTCAAAGACTTCTTCTACGGCGATTTGCTCTAGACTTTTTTTGGGCTTATCTACAAGCCCCGCACAAAGCTCATAAATATAGCCATTATGATTTCGCATATACACGGCGGGGCGAAATTGCTTGACAATGACAAACGCTTCCAAATCTCGCTCATATAGCAAAATCGATACGCTATCGTGCGAATGGATAATATCCCATTGCTTTTCCTCGCTATCTTGTTTGTAATACAATCGCAAGGGCTTTATAAAACGAGAATCTTTGCATTCTCCCTGACGCAAATCGCTGATAATGGGCGTAGCTTGAGGTGGCGTGATGAAATATGAAGCAGACATAAAAACTCCTTGAAGTAGGTTTTTTGAGATTCGGATTTTGGTTGATTTTTAAAATCTTGCAAGAAATCGATAAAAAAAACGCTAAAACTTTGCATAAAAATGACTTAAAACCTAATAATTTACATAGAAGTGAAAAATGCGTATTTTATTGATTTTTCTCTTAATTTCCCTTTAATTTTTAGCACTTATTTTTACATAGTCGCTTTTATTTTTTTACTTTTTTTACGCAGGGTAAAATCTAAAAATCAATTTTTTGAAGTATTAAAAAAGCAAAATCAAAATCCACATAAAAAATCACGCTTGCAAAAAAAACTCGCAAAATTTTGCAAAAATTTCCATTGCAAATCACGCATAAAATCCACTCATTAAGTTAAAGATATTTTTACTAAAAATCTATTTATACAAATTTATCTGCATTTTTTATGTAAATTTACCACACTAGGACGATATTAGGTTTTTAACAAAATCTTAACAAAAGGAGTTGTTATGAAGTTTTTCTCAAATCTCTCCATTGGGACCAAAATCGTCTCGTTTATTTCGATGATTGTTACGCTAGGGATTGTATCTCTTGTGCTTATTATCTCTATGAGTTTAAGCGAGACGATGAAAAATAATGCCGAAGCAGTCATCACTAACGCTTCTACTAGGAATGCGGATTTTGTAGAAAGTGCTTTTGGCGAATCTAGCTCATTACTCTCTGCCTCTGCGCAAAATTTAGAAGATATTTTAGGGCTTATTTCTTATGGCGATATTGATCCCACTATCTTTGAAGACACCCTCACAAACGCGCTAGATAACATATCTTACGCCACTTATGGATATATTTACCTTACCAATCCACCCAGCAATTTTCGCGCTAAAAATTCCAAATTTACCAGTGAAAATGGCGAATTTGTAATGCTGTATAAAGACGATATAGGCGAAGTTATGAATATGTCTAGCTCCCAAAAAAGCAACTTTACAAAATCCTATCAAGATGGAGATTTGAAAAAATTTGGCGGTATGAAACTGCTAAAAGCAAGTAGTTCTATCCCTGCCCTATCAAGCGTGCAAAAAGCCCTAAAATCTACTTATGGCAAAGATTTAGTCATTTTTGGCGAGCCAAAAAGTATCAACATAGGTGGCAACTTCGTAGGGATAAATATCGCTGCGCCCATCTTTGACAAAAGTAAAAAAGTCATAGGCGTGATAGGTTTTATCATTGATAGCAAAATCCTAAGTAGCTACTTACTTGATCCTGAAAAGAAAAATTTTGCAGGCGAGGATAAAATGCTAGTAACAAATAGTGGCGTTATCACCGTGCATACAAATTCTAATATCGTGCTAAAAAACTACTACGAGCTAAACTCATCTCCACAAGTCCAAAAAGTCTATGACACCATAAAAAATGCCCAAGATAGAGTGTTTGATGACTATAAAACTT
>NZ_JBSIUV010000066.1:0-8907 GCF_053654515.1 Helicobacter sp. T3_23-1059
AACCATTGCCTTTTCAGCTATGGATTTTTTCTCCAAATTAAAACACACTTGGGAAAAATACCGCTATCAATCCTACAGCCGAAGCTACAAACCCTACTACTGAACCTATTATTATCTTTTTTTCAAACATTGCCATTTTGACTCCTTTTTATATGATTTTTAGAGCATTTTGTATTGTGATAACAACATAAAGTGCAAAAAAATTATCCTACAAAAAAAAAAAAACGAATTTTAAATGAAACAATAAGTGTTGGTTTTATGTGGTTTTGTGCGGTTTTATGAGTTTTTATGTGATTTTATGAGTGTTGATTCTCTATTGTGTAAAATGTAGCTTTTGTGGAATGTAGTTTTGCGTAGAATGTAGTTTTTATGGGGTTGAAAGATTTTGTGTGGTTTTATGCGGTGCTGTGTGTCTTGGTATGGCTGTGTGTATTTGATTGTTATATGTTTTTGTGTGTTGTTGGTTGCTTTGTTTTTTTGTGCGTTTTAGTGTTGTTTGAATATGTTTAGTTTTATTTAATAGCTCGTATGGTTTTGTGTAATTATGGTGTTTGTGGCATTTAGTGTATTAGATTTTGGCTTGTATTTTTGTGGATATATTAAGCGTTTTTTAGTTTTTAAGGCATTTTAGGGTGGTTTTTAATGCGTTTAGAAAGGATTTTGGATAGTAGATAAAGCAGGATTGTTGGTGTGAGTTTTTTGGTGGTATCTTTTTATGTTTTTTTAGTTTTTGTGGTGAGTTTTTTGTATAGAGGATTTTGGTAAGGATTTTTGGTGTGAGGGATTTTTAAAGGTGTTTTATGCTAGAATCGTTTTGTAAAAATCGTTGTGTGGTTGATTTGTGATTTTTGTTGCGTTGTTATTTATGAATTTGTAGCTATTTTTGCTACTTATGTAAGTTTGTGAATGTTTAAGCAAAATCTACATATAGAAAATCTTGAAAAGAATGTTGGAAAGAATCTTGTCATAGAAATATTTTTGCGAAGTATGTTTGCCACATTATTGTTTTTTTTGTTTTTTAAATATTTTAGGCAAAAATGCCATCTTAAAAAAATAAGATTTTAGAAGTATTTATGTTTTTTAGCCTTTATGTAGGTTTTTTAAGAAGTCGCTATACTTTTGTTGTAGTGTTTATTTAAGAGGGAATAAAAAGATTTTGAAGTGTTTTTAAGCGTTTTTTGAATGTTTTGCAGTATCAAATATTTGTAAAAAAACAATTTTCCCCTAACCCTGCATCGACCTACATTCCCACACTTGCAAAGTGCAGTATCATCAGCGAAGAGGAGCTTAACTGCTAGGTTCGGAATGGAGCTAGGTGTGTCCTCCTCTCTATAGACACAAGGAAAAGGGAAATAAAGGCAAATGCTTTAGTCTAAGATTAGCAAGGACTAGAATCTAAAAAACACCACAAACAAGCTACATTTTCTATAAAACCTAAAAAACTACGCTTTTAGGGATTTAATGCCCTAAAATCTAAAAAAGATTTTACTCATTTATTTATATTTTAGGTTTCTTACAAGATTGGAATCTAAAATTTTGCCCTTATTTCCATTTTCCATTGGGGATAACAACATTAAGATAACTTACAACTGCATTCATAAAGCAATGCCTTTGATAAATTATCAATCATTGTCATAGCCTAGTTTTGCATAAAGATGCAAATACAAAAATATTAAGTAAATCATAGAATCTATATAGAATCTAAACCTAATTTTTGCTAAAAACCACATTTACCCACTTTATTTATTGATACACTCAATAAGGCAGTAGTAGAATACTTAAGACTTAATAAAGAAATAAGCCAAACGGTCTATTAGTAGTAGTCAGCTAAACACATTACTATGCTTACACACCTACCCTATCAAGCAGCTAGTCTTGCTGCGACCTTCAGGGAGAGTTCATCTTGGAGTTGGCTTCCCGCTTAGATGCTTTCAGCGGTTATCACATCCACGCGTAGCTACGCAGCGATGCTCTTGGCAGAACAACTGCTACACCAGTGGCGTGTCCATCCCGGTCCTCTCGTACTAGGGACAGCTCTCCTCAACTCTCCTGCGCCCACGGCAGATAGGGACCGAACTGTCTCACGACGTTCTGAACCCAGCTCGCGTACCGCTTTAAATGGCGAACAGCCATACCCTTGGGACCTGCTCCAGCCCCAGGATGCGATGAGCCGACATCGAGGTGCCAAACCTCCCCGTCGATGTGAGCTCTTGGGGGAGATCAGCCTGTTATCCCCGGGGTACCTTTTATCCTTTGAGCGATGACCCTTCCACACAGAATCACCGGATCACTATGACCGACTTTCGTCTCTGCTCGACTTGTTTGTCTCGCAGTCAGGCTGGCTTATGCCATTACACTCTGCTTGCGATTTCCAACCGCAATGAGCCAACCTTTGCAAGCCTCCGTTACTTTTTAGGAGGCGACCGCCCCAGTCAAACTACCCACCAGACATTGTCCTGCTAGAGGATAACTCTAGCCAGTTAGCCCACAGAAACATTAAGGGTGGTATCTCAAGGACAGCTCCATCTCCACCAGAGTAGAGACTTCAAAGCTTCCCACCTATCCTGCGCATAATGCTCCCATGTGCAGTGCCAAGCTGTAGTAAAGGTCCACGGGGTCTTTCCGTCTTGCCGCGGGTAGGAGGAATTTTCACCTCCACTACAATTTCACTGAATCTCTCTTTGAGACAGCTCCCATCTCGTTACGCCATTCATGCAGGTCGGTATTTAACCGACAAGGAATTTCGCTACCTTAGGACCGTTATAGTTACGGCCGCCGTTTACTCGGGCTTCAATTCAATGCTTTGGGTTGCCCCTGACAAATCCTCTTAACCTTCGAGCACCGGGCAGGCGTCACACCTTATACTTCCTCTTACGAGTTTGCAAAGTGCTGTGTTTTTGGTAAACAGTCGGGAGGGACTCTTTGCTGAGACCACTTGCGTGGCACACCTTATCGCGAACTTACGGTGCTAGTTTGCAGAGTTCCTTAAAGAGAGTTCTTTCACGCGCCTTAGAATACTCATCTCATCTACCTGTGTCGGTTTGCGGTACGGGCAATAGTAGCTAAACTTAGAAACTTTTCTTGGCACGACGGTATCAGTGATTCTCCCCGCTATCCGAAGACTTTGGAGAGCCTTTGAGGTTTGACATACAGAGGCGGATTTGCCTATCCTCCAAGCTGCACCCTTAGACTAGCACTTCCATCAGCTAGCTCACCTAACCCTATGCGTCCTTCCATCGCACACTACTATTGGTATTGGAATATTAACCAATTTTCCATCGACTACCCATTTCTGACTTGTCTTAGGACCCGACTAACCCTACGATGACGAGCATCGCGTAGGAAACCTTAGACTTTCGGCGAAGTGGATTCTCACCACTTTTATCGCTACTCATTCCTGCATGCTCACTTCGCATCGCTCCACCACTTCTTGCCGATATGGCTTCAACGCTGATACGAACGCTCTTCTACCACTCTATGCACCAGCATAGAATCTACAACTTCGGTGTCTATCTTAGCCCCGTTATATTTTCTGCGCAAAATCACTAGACCAGTGAGCTGTTACGCTTTCTTTAAAGGATGGCTGCTTCTAAGCCAACCTCCTGGTTGTCTAAGTAACTTCACATCATTTTCCACTTAGAATAGAACTTTGGGACCTTAGTTGGTAGTCTGGGTTGTTCCCCTTTTGACGATTGATTTTATCACCCACCGCCTGACTCCCAAGATAAGGCAATAGGTATTCGTAGTTTGACAGGGGTTGGTACCGCGGTAGGCAGCCCTAGCCCAATCAGTGCTCTACCCCCTATTGCTATCACTTGAGGCTATACCTAAATATATTTCGAAGAGAACCAGCTATCACCAAGTTTGTTTGGCCTTTCACCCCTATCCACAACTCATCCCAACCCGTTTCAATGGGCACGAGTTCAGTCCTCCATAAGCTGTTACACTTACTTCAACTTGGTCATGGATAGATCACTTGGCTTCGGGTCTGCAGCATCTGACTTAACGCCCTATTAAGACTCGCTTTCGCTATGGCTTCGCGTGTGCTTAACCTTGCCAGATACCACAACTCGCAGGATCATTATGCAAAAGGCAGTCCATCACACCAGTGAATCCCTTTGAAGAATCAAGGTAAATTCAGCTTTTGGACGCTTTTAAGGGAGTTTGAAAAAATCTCGCTCACATACAAAGAGTATGCTACGCTTCGATTTTTTCTACACAACCCTTAAAATCGCCTCAAAATCTTAGAATTTTTTGTTGCTCAAGTTTTTGGATTTCACTCTGCGAAATTAGCAGACTAACAGCGTTTTTAAGGCTTTTAATCTCCTCATCTTGTTTAGAAACAATGTTTAATAACTTAGCAGTGGCTTCTTTAATATTGCCCCAGCCACCAAGCCTATGTATTTCGCAATTATCCCTTGCACAACCAAATAATTCTTTCCCTTTTTTGTTGTAATACCTATCTTTTTCTTGGTTATATAAGTATTTCATCATATATCCTAAATTAAAAATTAAGGAATATAGATTCCTCAAAGGGACTCACTATGGTGCTCTGAATGATTGTAAGCAAATGGTTTCAGGTTCTATTTCACTCCGCTCACTGCGGTTCTTTTCACCTTTCCCTCACGGTACTTGTGCGCTATCGGTGTAGTAGTAGTATTTAGGGTTGGAGAGTGGTCTCCCCTGCTTCAGGCAAGATTTCTCGTGTCTCGCCCTACTCTGGATACTGCTACCTAGCAATGTCTTTTCGCATACGGGATTATCACCCTCTATGATAAGTCTTTCCAAACTTTTCTGCTAAGACATTGCAGTGGATATTGCAGTCCTCAACCCCGAGTGCAAGCACTCGGTTTGCCCTTTTCCCCGTTCGCTCGCCGCTACTTAGGGAATCTCGTTTGATTTCTTTTCCTCTAGCTACTGAGATGTTTCACTTCGCTAGGTTCGCTCCATTTAAGGTAAAGCGCATCACTACGCATTGGGTTGCCCCATTCGGAAATCTACGCATCAAAGCTCCTTGACAGCTCCGCGTAGCTTTTCGCAGTCTAGTGCGTCCTTCATCGCCTCTACTACCCAAGGCATCCACCATTTGCTCTATTGTAGCTTATGCCTTTTTTTAAGTATTCTTACATACTGCCTTATTGAGTGTATCGTGTGGTTTAAGTATGTTTCATATCACACAAAAACCTGCTAGCAGAATCTATACGGAACTAGATATATGCCAACCACCTACACCACAATAAAACAGGGTTATTGTAGTTTTATTTTACTTAGGCTATTAACAATGAAAAGTCAAATAACACAGACCCTATGCAATGCTTTGTTAAAAAATATGGCTATTTCTAGGATATTTCTAACTAAAGCACTATGCCTAAAAGTCTAATGCAAATCTTATCAACACAAATCTATCAACGATTTATCAATCTCTTTAAGTTGAGATTCTATGAAATAAAACTTGCATTAGACTTTGAAAACATATTAAGGACAAATATATCAAGACATATTAAACTATGCCAAGACATAACTAAGCCTTAACTAAACTTTAACTAAAATGTAGTTAGACTAAGTTTTAACTAAAATCTAACTAGGCTAAATTTTAACCAGCTTAAGCATATATAAACTCCTGTTTTACTGCTTTAAGTAAATTACTGTTAAGTAAAACACCTAGCAAAAACACTTAAAAACACTTTAAGTAAAATCAATATTTCACTTAAAATTGCTTAAAAACTGCTTTAACTCGTTTTTAACTTTTAAACTTGCTTAAACTAGCTTAACTTTACTTAGCTTTAACTTAACTCTGCTTAACCTCACTTCACATAGCTTAAACTGCTTAAACCTTTTAAACCTCTTAAACCAACTTAACATATTCTCGCATTTTTCAAATTCGCATTTGCAAAGCGTTGCAATATGTCATAAAGGCAAGTAGCTATGGTGGAGAATAGCGGGATCGAACCGCTGACCTCCTGCGTGCAAAGCAGGCGCTCTCCCAGCTGAGCTAATTCCCCTTAATAAAAAGCTAAAGCCACATAAGCCCACAAATATCAATGAGTGTTTGTTAATCACAAGCAAAAAACATTCACTCATTAACTACCAAATCATAGGCAAAGGCATTGTTGCATAAGTTATGCAAAGCCCAAAGCTATAAATAAACGATTTTTGATAAACAAGTGCTAATCGTGCAGTATGTTTGAAATGGGTTACCTAGCTAGTAGGAATGACTAAAAACATACAAAACGATTAGTGCTTAGTCGCAAAGCATCATTCACTCATAGCGAAGTTACTTTTAGACTATTTTTGCGATTGTTAAATAAAATTTTTAAGGAAGTTACCTAGTAGGCAATAACACAAAAATTTATTTAACTCTTTTTAATTCTGCAAAAATAGGCAAAAAAACAAGCTATGGTGGGCTTAAGAGGACTTGAACCTCTGACCTCACCCTTATCAGGGGTGCGCTCTAACCACCTGAGCTATAAGCCCATATTGAATCAAATGGGACAATAATCTCTGAAAACTAAGCAAGAATCTAAAGCATATTGTTTGCTTTTGCGACTTAAAGCAAGGTGTTAGCAAGCTAAACAAATAGCTTGCTTTTTCTCTGAAAGGAGGTGATCCAACCGCAGGTTCTCCTACGGTTACCTTGTTACGACTTCACCCCAGTCGCTGCATCCGCCGTGGGCGGTAACCAATTTAGTATCCCGACTTAAGGCGAATACAACTCCCATGGTGTGACGGGCGGTGAGTACAAGACCCGGGAACGTATTCACCGCAACATTGCTGATTTGCGATTACTAGCGATTCCAGCTTCATGTAGTCGAGTTGCAGACTACAATCCGAACTGAGAGGTGTTTTTGAGATTAGCTCCATCTTACGATATTGCAGCTCTTTGTGCACCCCATTGTAGCACGTGTGTAGCCCTAGGCGTAAGGGCCATGATGACTTGACGTCGTCCCCACCTTCCTCCTCCTTACGAAGGCAGTCTATTTAGAGTGCTCAGCCAAACTGCTAGCAACTAAATACGGGGGTTGCGCTCGTTGCGGGACTTAACCCAACATCTCACGACACGAGCTGACGACAGCCGTGCAGCACCTGTTTTCAAGCTCCACAAAGTGGCACTCCGCTATCTCTAGCAGATTCTATCAATGTCAAGCCTAGGTAAGGTTCTTCGCGTATCTTCGAATTAAACCACATGCTCCACCGCTTGTGCGGGTCCCCGTCTATTCCTTTGAGTTTTAATCTTGCGACCGTACTCCCCAGGCGGAATGCTTAATGCGTTAGCTGCATTACTGCAAGGACGAGCCTCACAACAACTAGCATTCATCGTTTAGGGCGTGGACTACCAGGGTATCTAATCCTGTTTGCTCCCCACGCTTTCGCGCTTAAGCGTCAGTAATGTTCCAGCAGGTCGCCTTCGCAATGAGTATTCCTCTTGATCTCTACGGATTTTACCCCTACACCAAGAATTCCACCTACCTCTCCCATACTCTAGAAAAGTAGTTTCAAATGCAGTTCTATGGTTAAGCCTTAGCATTTCACATCTGACTTACTTTCCCGCCTACGCGCTCTTTACGCCCAGTGATTCCGAGTAACGCTTGCACCCTCCGTATTACCGCGGCTGCTGGCACGGAGTTAGCCGGTGCTTATTCGTTAGATACCGTCATAATCTTCTCTAACAAAAGGAGTTTACAATCCTAAAACCTTCATCCTCCACGCGGCGTTGCTGCTTCAGGGTTTCCCCCATTGAGCAATATTCCCTACTGCTGCCTCCCGTAGGAGTCTGGACCGTGTCTCAGTTCCAGTGTGTCCGTTCACCCTCTCAGGCCGGATACCCGTCATAGCCTTGGTGAGCCATTACCTCACCAACAAGCTGATAGGACATAGGCTAATCCCATAGCAAAAGCACTCAAAAATACCCTTAAACATATCTTTTGTAGCACATATCGCACAATCATTGTGTGTTTAGATTTTACTGCATTTATGTAATATAAACTTGTAACATCTAAACACACACTTATTACACTCTACACACCACCAAACACATTTTTAAGGGCATTTTTGAGTGCCTCTTTCCCCCGTAGGGAGTATCTAGTATTAATCACCGTTTCCAGTGGCTATCCCAGACTATGGGGCATATTACCTATGCGTTACTCACCCGTGCGCCACTAATCCACCTCTAGCAAGCTAAAGGCTTCATCGTTCGACTTGCATGTATTAGGCACGCCGCCAGCGTTCACTCTGAGCCAGGATCAAACTCTCCATAAAAAACAAATCCCATAAAATCTATGCCATTTATGTATAAATCACCCCATTAAATAAGGAAATGGGCATAAGGGCATAAATTAAATAATGTATTATGAAAGGCTTATCCTTGCTCTTAAAGTTATCACTTCGTATCACAAAAACTTTAACTCATAATGTTTAAAAACAATGTTTTAAAACAAAACAAGTGTTTCAAACATTAAAGTCATAGTCGAGTTGTATGAAAAATAACATTTAAGAGATAATGTAAGTAGCTTTAGCAAACTACTTGCTTTATCATCTTGCTTAGTTGTCAAAGATCATTTACCAATTTTTCATCAATGTTTAGTTAAAGATAAAAAATGTAAAATAACGCCAAATCCCTAGATTTTACTAATAAAGCCTGTGATTTTACGAATCAAAGCCCACAAAGCCCAAATGAAAGCCTATGTAAATACACTACTTTATGTTGGCAAATTATGTAATAGTTAAAAACATAAGAAAGCGCATAAGAAAAAGCGTAAAAACAAAAAGCTAGCACGAAACTAACACAAAAGCAAAAATAGCAAAAAAACACGGGAAAATTTGGGAAAGGGAATAATACAGATATTATGCTTAAGAGTTGCTTAAGTGGGTAGAATTTAGTAGAAAATTTGTAGAAATTGTGAAATTTAT
>NZ_JBSIUV010000067.1:0-8625 GCF_053654515.1 Helicobacter sp. T3_23-1059
AAATTTTTATGGCAAGCTCGGTATTAAACGCAGTCAAAATTTTTAAGTCTTAGCAGTATTTTTTTAGATTGTAAGGCTAGATTTTTTTTTGGGGCATTCAATTTCTTGTGTTAAAATTTTATTAGTGTGGCTTTAGAAAAACTATGCCTTGAAAGGTTATATTTTCCCATAAAAGCAAAAATGCAATTTTTTGCTTGACTAAATCCCGCACGGTCGGGCATTTCAATCGCTTTTATGCACATAAAAGCGGGTATCCTGCACTTTTTCTCTTAGCGTCTTAGTTTTGAGGTAATATCATCAAGGCTTTAAGACTTAGTAGATTGTTTATCGTTAAAAAAGATTGGCAGTAGCTATGATAGTCTTGCTAAAAATTTTTATTTCTTATGCCTTTAAGGGATAAAGATAAAAAATCCTTACTCATTGGCTAGAAAATTTTTCTTTGGCTATGTATTAGAGCATAAGTGATTTTTTTGGGCGTGAGTGTAAAATTTTTGTCCTTTTGGCTAAAAAATGCTTAGGCATTGAGTAAAAAATTGTTAGCAAAATTTTATAGGTTTGGCAGTAAAAATTACTAAGTTGTTGTAAAAAATTTACAAAGTTATTAGGTTTGTGATATAATGCGTTTATGATTGAGTTGCTTAAAAATATTGGTCTTGGATTGTTTGTTAATGGTAGCTTTGCACTTATGAATTTTGATTTTAAGCCACAAAGTTTCATTATTACAACTTTTAGTATCTCACTCATAGCGATTTGTATTTATATTCAAAGGAATCAAAAATGAATGAGCTAGTCTTAAATATATTTGCAAGCATTAGTGTTATTCTTGTGATATATGCACTTTTTTTATTATACAAACAAGATAAAGAATTAAAAAACAAACAAACAAAATAAAGATGGAATTACTAATCTTTGCTATTTTTTTTATTGTTTGCGATTGTGTTTTGTGCTTTTCAAGCAGTGAATGAATTATCAAAAAGATAAAATATTTTTAGCTATCAAATAAAGGATATTAAAATGAACAACTAAAATATTTTGGAGGCGTTATGATAGATAAATCCATTGATAAACCATTAGAATATTCTATTAGCGATAAGCCTTTGTTTGAATATGTGCCTTTCAAAAAATCTAGGGCAGTCTATCAACCTGTGATTAAAAGACTTCACACAAAATTTCACTCAAACATTATCAAAAACAAACCGCTTTTTACAAACACAAATCCCAAAAAACAAATCGTAATAAAAAATATTGGCACGATGAATAGAACTCATACGCTTAATGCGATTAAATACACTCTTAAATCCTCTTCGCTTGATAGTTTTTCCTTTGGCAATGATTTAGATTTTGGCTTGGATACAAACACAAATTCTATTCAAAATAATCTTGCCTTTAATGAATTAGGCGAGCTAGTCAATCTAAATCAAATCATAGATGATTGGCATAGCGATTGTTTTTCAAATGATAGAGGTAAAAAAGCATTACACCTTGTCTTTTCTCTCAAAGAATCTCAAAGTGATTCCTTAAAAGATATTTTACAAAACGCAGTCAAAGAAACCTTGCAAGCAAATCTAAACGAATACAAATACATTATGATTCCACATTCTCATCAAAACAAACCACATTTACACATTATCATCAATCGAAGTAATATCTTTAATGGCAAAAAATTACACTTTGATTCTAAAGAATCCTTAGCAAATTTTTATGATACCTTGCGTGAGGATTTTGCTTATAATCTTTTCATTTACTCTCAAGGTAAATTAGATTATACAAATGAAGTTTGCAATAAAGATTTTAGAGTAGCGCTGCTAAATAAAAAGATACAAGATTTAGAAAATACTAGCTTAGATAACTCAAATGCTACAATTTCACAAAATCAATTTATCCAAAATTCTTTTTATCAAAATCAATCTAATCAAAAATCCTTTACTCAAAATCCATCTAATCAAAAATCCTTTACTCAAAATCCATCTAATCATTCAAACGATTTAGATTCTAACGCGCTTAAGCAAGATATAGATTCTATTGCATTGCAAAAAAAGGCAATGGATTCACTAGAATCTAGGGCAAAAAGTTTGTCTTTAGAAAAAGCTAACTTAGAAAGAGAATTAAAAAATAAGCAAATCTATCTAAACAATGTTTCTAAAAAGATAGAATCCACTCTCTCTCAAGGTAAAAATCCTACCTCGCTTATTGCTAAAAAAGATTTACTCAAAGATGAAATACAAACCTTGCAAGTAAAAATCAGCTATACAAGCCACGATATAAGTGAAATAAACAAAGGATTTAAGCAGCTTTTTGATTCAAATGAGAGTTTCAAAGATTTTACTAAGCATTTTAATAGCTTTCACAAGAAAAAAGCATTGCTTAGTTCTTTTAATGGCTTTGAAAAATATCTATCCAAAGATTTAATCACAAAGCTAAACTACATAAAAGCAGAAGTATCACAATCCCAATTTGCGCTAAATCAAAATTTTCAAACATTGCAATCTAGCATTTATACAATGCTAAAATCTAATCAACAATCAAATACCTACACATTAAGCAAAAATTTCTACAAACTTAAGCGGTATAAAAGCATTGTCCGTGCGTTAGAATTTAGCGATTCTACCTCTCAAGCAAATAAATCTAAGGCTTTGCTTGATTTAACCCAAATAGAGCAGGAATTAAGGGCTTTAATATTACAAAGAATGGAATTTTTGCGCTTAGAAATAGCAAACTCAAAGACGCTAATTTCAAGCTATTATGATAAAAATCAACAATCTTATGATGAAAATCCCACCAAATTCATAGAATCAATGCTTACAAATCCTAAATCATTCAAAGAATATAAAACCTTATGTAGAATCCACAAAAAGCTAGTATTTTTAGACAAAGAGCTTGCAATGGCTACCAAACTATGCAAAAAGCTAGAAATCATAAAAACAATGCCAAAAGAGCAGCAATATATCAACAATCAAAGCATAGAATCATTTAGCACGCTTAAAAATGAAGTAAATTTCATCATAGAATCTAAACAAAAATTAGAGCAAATGCCACAATCTAGCCAACAATCAATCAATCAAACAAATAATCAAAACACTACGCCACAACAGCAAAAACCTTTAATCCCCACTCAAACCACAATCCAAAATCCAAATCAAAATCCACAAAATCAATCCATAAATGAATCTTTACCTAATACAAATGATTCTATACAAAAAGAAATATCAAATAATCCACAAACAAAAAAATTATCTAACATTCCGCATACTCGTTAAATATTCACTTCTATTTATTTTATATAAATTATTATAAATTTATATAAAATTTATAATATTCATCGTTTGCGTGATTTTGGTTTGTGGGTATTTTTGTTTTGCTTTTTTATCGGTTGAGATATTATTGGTTCTTGTCTTTTTACGATATATTGCGCATTTTGCATTATGTTTGCAGGCATTTCTTTAAGTTGTGATTTAGAATCCACGATAAGTTTATTAAAAAAACTCTCCAAATACGATTCATCAGGCGAAATCCCCTTTAGTGTATTGCCATAACTAGCCAAAACAAGTGCGTTTCTAAAATAAATTGAATGTTGTTTAAAAATTGTATTATCACAGGGAATGCCTATTTGATTGAGATATTTTATAGTAAAAACTGCTGTTGTGCGAGTGTTGCCCTCTATAAATGGGTGGATTTGCCAAATGTTAGAAATAAATCTTGCAATGTGCCTGCTCCATTCTTGTTTTGGGATTTTTGTATAATTTTTATTTTTTTCCATTTCAAAATCATAACTTAAATACTCTAGGATTTCGTTATGTTCGCCATATTTAACAGATTCTCCATTGAGTATTGATTCTTTCTTTGTTATGTTATAATCCCTAAAATTCCCCACATATTTTTCATTTATTTGACTAAATACCCCCTCAAACAATCGCCTATGAATACTTTTTAATGCAATAGGAGATAACACAAAATGATTTTCATCAATGCTTTGTGCGATTCTAGTTGCAACTAAATCGCATTCTTTTTCTGCTTGAATTTTAGGGTTATGCAAATCTTGTTTAGCATAATAGCTTTTTAGTTTTTCCTCTATTTCATAATAAGTTTTTGATTCTTTTATAGTGGTATAAAAGTATTGTGAGGGCTTAAGATTATCAACTTCATTAAGCCCCACACCTATTTCTAAATTTTCTTGTTTGTATTTTTGGGCTTTTTCATCAATAATTGTGTGTCCTTGTTTTTCCATTCTAAATCCTTTTTAACTTATCCTCTAATTCCTGTCTTAGCTGTATTTTTCGCTGTTGCAAATAGCACTCAATAGCCTCCTCCACAAAAGAGTTTCTACTCTCCCCCTTTTTACCAAACTCATCTAAAAACTCATCTAATTCTTTGATTCTACTCTCGCTCACATATAAACAAAACGGCTTTTTATCGCTTTTTTTGCTTGTAGGATTTTTTTCTTGCTGGACTTTTTGATTCATTTGATTTTCCTTTTGCCTATTATCCTGCGCGTTTGACATATTTTCTTGCTTAAGCACATCATTATTTGCATTATCCACATTTGCCGCATTATTTAGCACTTCTTGTGCTTTTTTGTCTTGCTCGCGTGTTTGTAGTTTTTGCATTTTATTGTTTGTAATGTTATATTGCATTTTACGCCCCCATTTTAGCATTGTCTTGCTTAAGTCTTGCTTGCTTAGAATCTAAACTAGATTCTTGCGTTTTTTTAGGCTTATTTGATTCGTTAGATTGTGCTTGTTGGGCGTTGTTTGTTAAATGCTTTTGCGCTAAAAGCGGAATATTTAACTCCACAAACTCATCAAAAAACCTCTCAAATTCTGCTTTTGCTTTTTCATCGCTATATTGTGTGATTCCATAGCCCTCGCTTACTGCGCGTTTATATGCGATTCGCTCACTTAGATAATTTTCTAGCAAGATAAATCTATCAAGCCTCGCTTGCAAATGTTGCTCTAGCACTTGCTTTATAGCGTTTTGAAAATCGCTAATTTCTTTGTGTAGCATAGGATTTGGGCTAATTTTATTCATAAGGATTGAAACTTTTGCTTCCTCGTTGATTTCGGTAATGTCTGTGATTGTTTGTAGCATAGCACATAGCACATCAAAATCATATTGACTAGGCACGGTAGGCAATAAAATAGAATCTGCAAAAAGCATAGCCTTTCTAGCTTCTATGCTATCAATCCCCCCTGTATCAATAATGATAAAATCATACATTTGTAGATTTTGTTTTATTGATTCACTTATATTGCCTGTGCGGTTTGATAAATGAAAATGTGGCAACTTGCTAGATTCTCTGCTTTCATCTTGCCTTATGTTGCAAAAACTCTCTATGCTTTTTTGTGGGTCAGTATCCATTACAAGCGTTTTAGGCGAATACTCTAACAACTTTAATGCTAAATTTGCGCTAATGGTAGATTTTCCACTTCCGCCCTTTTGGTTTGCGATTGTGATAATATGTGCTTCAGTTTGCATTTTTTGTCCTTTTATTTGATTTTTGCATTATAAAAAATCTTTTGCTAGATTCTTTTGTCTATTTTTTTACTTAGCGTTCATCACGCCTAAGGCTTTCAAATCCAAATCTAGTTCCTTAGCATTGCTACAATAGGCTTTTTGGTTATTTTTCCTGCGTATCTCTAAACCTCGCCTATAACTATCTAATTCCATTTTGAAAAGAAACTCTGCTGCAATGGGATTGCCACCTGCTTTTTCCTCGTAATGCTCCATACAAGTTGCCACTACATACAGCATTTCATCTTTCAAAAATCCTTGATTTTTGATTTGTATTTTGTCCTTATTTAAGTCTATGTTAATCATTGCAATTCCTTTGTAAGAAAAATTTATCGCATTATATCACAAATATTTGAAAATACAATCAAATAATATTAAATATTTGATATTTACATATAATAAAATAACATTACATTACTAATAATAAAATAAAGACACATAAAGTTATTTTATTATGCGTTATTAGTATATATCATCTTATGCTAGATTTTACGCAAATAAAAACTAACTAATCATTGATAATGTTTAATACGATTACAAAAGATAAAATTCAATAAAATAATATTATGTTAAATAAACTAAAATAAGATACAACAAATTATTATAAAATACAATGTGTTTCAAAAAAAAATTAGATTTTTGTTTTGCTTTGTGTAGGCAAAATCTAGCAAAAATAGGCACTAACTCATCTTTACTAAAAAAGATTTCATCTTGCTTTGTGTGGATTCCCTCATAGCATTGTTTATGCCACTCGTTTATGTATTTTATGTTTTTAGGTTTATCCTCGCGTGGTATGCGTGGCGTGGATAGATTTTTTGATTTTAAAGCATTTTTGTTTTTGTGGTAGATTTCATATTTTTTGGGCGTAAAAATCCCCTGTGTAGCATTGTTCATTGTTTGTCCTTTGTATGATTAGTATTTGATTTGAAAGTGTAAGGAGGTGTTAAAAAAAGCTGCTTTTTAAGCGCTGCTTTTTTTTAACATATCGCAAAAATTTTGTTAAAAAATCGCAAATTTTTTAACAAAAAAATCCGCTTTTTGTGTGGCTTAAAAAACAAATAAGCCAAACAAAAGCGGATAAAAAGCTAGTGTGCTAAAAAGCACACCAAAAAAGCTCCAAACCTCGCGCCAATAAAACGCGCTAACTTTGCTAAAAAAAACCTAGAATCTAAAAACGCTAGAATTTATACGCATAAGATAGTAAGATTTGATTGCGCGGGCTTGTGGCAACTCTCGCAAATGGCTTTCCGTCTTGATTTATCATATTAGCTTCGCTTACTTGCCCATTTACTGCTGAATAGCCTTTATACGCATAAGCTAGCCCGATTTGATGATTATTGAAATAATAATGCAAACCTATGCGCGTAATCCACGCAATATTTGTAAAATTTTTAAATTCCATTTTATCATTTTGCACACCTATATCCCCCATCAATGTGCTAGCTTCAAAACCACTGCTTAAATCTAAGCCCAAAGTATGCTTACCAACACGCATAAAATCCCAAAGCCAAGCCACCTCTAACCCGTATTGAATCGCGTTTGTTTCTTTTTCAATTTTTATTTTTTCATTTCCTTCTTCAAAATCTTTAAAAGTCGCATTGTAATTTGCATAACCTATATTTGCCTTAACGCGCAAACCTTGATTTTGCATATAATACCATTGATAGCCAAAAGTAAGATTTACAATAGGATTAACCGATGTTACATTAGGCGATAAATCATTAAAATCATTATAAACATTAAACCAAATCCAATTATCCGTAACCGCTAACCCAACTTCCCCACCGATAAAACAACCGCTTGCCTCATATTTGCCCCTGCAAAATCCCAAAAAACCGCTTTTTATGATTTTGTTATTTTCTGCCTTTTTTGCTTTTAGCATTTCATTTTCGCGCTTTATAGCATCTATTTGCTCATGTATCTCTGCGCTTGTCTCTACGCGCTCGCTACTCTCTCTCTCTCTCGTTATCTGCAAATGCAAAATTTGCAAACACTAAAAAAATGCTTAAAAAAGCACTAACGCCCTTAAAACCCTTAAAACCATTGCAAAAACTCAAAGTTTTCATTTTTTCGTCCTTTTCTTTGAAATGTAGATTTTTTGTTTTTCCTTGCAAAAATGCAAACAAAAACGCGTGATTCTAGCGTTTTTATACTTTAAGAAACATTAAAAAACATAAAAAGCAAAAAACGCAAAAAAAAAACAAAACAAACAAAAAACACTCACCCCACGCATTACTGCGCTGCTCTCATTAGGCTTTTTTATTCTCCACAAACGCAAACGCGCTCGCGTTTGTTTTCGCTAGAAAACCACACCCCATCCACGCTACAAATAAGCTAATGTAGGGCTAAAAAAACTACGCCTTTTTAGGACTAACCTAAGGGGGAATATTTTTTGAAAAGATTTTAGCAATCTTTAAGACTTCGCTAGCAAATCTTAAAAATGCTAAAATCACAAAAACAAATTACTCATTATGCCCCGACTAAGCCCGCTAACTCTTAAGCTTCTAAAAAGAAACTTTTAGCTTATGCACGGGAGTTTCTTCCCTTACACGCTAGCCACGCGTTTATCGTCCATAACTTCCAAGACATAGCTTTCATTTATTTTTGATAAGAGTATTTTATAACAATAAAAACCCTAAAAACCACAAAAACACGCCATTCTCTCGCCTTTTTTATCCCTTAAAAAAAGCGTGCTTTTAAGCGCGCGTAAAGTGATAAAAAAAATCCGCAATTTATTCTTTATAATTGCAAAAATATCCTTAATATAATGTATTTTTCTAATATTTTTAATGCAGAATTTGTTGTTTTAAAGCAGTGTTTAAGGGATAAAAAAGTCGAAATGTTATCGTTTGCGTGATTTTGGTTTAGAATAATTAGCTGGAATTTTGTTTAGCTTATATTCATTTGTTGTTTTCAAAAATGTATCTATGGTAAGTTTTTTACTTATTAAATCTTTAAAATTTGATACAAAATCATTACAAATTGTGTCGTTTTTAAAGTTTATATTCTTAAAAGTTGGTATTTTTGTTAGCTCTATTTGTTTGATATTATTTATGACATCATTTGGTGTAATATTGGTTTTTTTGCAAAGCAAATCAAAACCCTTGCTAACGCTTA
>NZ_JBSIUV010000068.1:0-8465 GCF_053654515.1 Helicobacter sp. T3_23-1059
TGCCATTTTCTTTTAATATGGGTTTAATGTTTTCTTCATAAAAAATAAGCATATCAAAATACTGCTCTATTACCCTATTTGTGTCATTGTTATTTGTGCCTATATAGTAATCAGTGATTAAATCTTCAATACGATTAAGGCTAAATTCAGTGCCACGAATCGCTAATGTCAATTCTTTAGATTGTTTATGCTGAAAGAGTGTAGCAGAGAATCCTGAAGCTGTATTTGGGCAGTGCTTGAGTAAATCATAGCGTTCAAAAAATCGTTTAGCTTGAGCGGGATTGAAGTCGCCATTGAGTGTGCCGATTTTTTCGTTATTTGCATCAACTACTTCGTATCCTTTGTAATCAATATTCAATATGTCGGTTAATGTTATTGTTTCACTTCTAGTTTTATCATTATCTTTATCTTTGAGTTCTTTAAACTTTTTGTCAAGTAAGTCAAAATACCCATACGATACCCACGCTAATTCTGCATAGTCTCGCAATTTTTGTATTTGTTCTTTATTTGTCATTATTTTTCTTTGCGTTTAAGTTTGATTTTGCCACATCAGTGCAACCCAATTTTATCTCTAGTAAATAAAACCCTGAACCCTCATTGCCATAAAGTTTAAATCGTCTTGTATTCCAAGTGGCGGTAATTTTCATATCGGTGATATTGTCTTTACTGAAATGATATTGATTGCTATAAAATCTTACCCCCGTATCTAAGCGATAATTGATTTGCCTTTCAATAACATTTATTTTTCTATATTCACGCACATTTGGCAAACAATCAACAAATTCATAATTATCTACAAAATCAAATCCCCAATCTTTACGAATTTTTTTACACAAAAATTGTTTATTTTCATTTACTTTTTTCCAATCAACATCATCTAGGTTCATATTATAATATGTAAGAATCTTATTATATTTTTCCTCATTATTTGGTAATTCATTTAGTTTGCATAACTTCTTAAACTCCCAATAGCTAGGCTGTAACGCATAAGGTGTATAATATAGCGGGATTCCTATGAGATAGATTATCCACGCAAAAAATAAGGCTAAAATAATCTTTTTAAGTTTTAAGTGCTTTTTGATTTGCATTTGTCCTATCTGCCTTTTATAAAATTAAATTTCATAAAACATTTAGATTATAGCCTAGCATTACTTAACAAACCATTAAAGCGAAATCTACATTAGATTCTAATACTTCTTTAGAATCCCCATTATGATTACTAGGCTTTGGGGATTGAATCTTTAGTGTATTTTCTTTTTTGGTGCATATTATTGGGAATCCTTTATCACTAAATACACCACTTACACATAAATCTTGCATTATAGGATAATCATCATTATATTTTTTTAATCCCCTAACATTTGGTAATATTAAGGCTATTTGAGTGCAAGGACTAGGAATCCCAGCAATATTATTAGAGCAATTTAAGATTGGCGAATAAAGCAAGACATTTTCTAAAATCAAAAGCGAATCTTTAATCGAATCATCTTTTAATTTGGCTTTGATTGTTTTGCGCTATTTACTCATATAGTTTAAAGTGTATATAATATGGCTTTGGCACAAAATTCCCAAGCACCATTCCATAGCCTAACCTTGCTACACTTTTATCGCCTAAAATGAAGTTCATTTTATTGCTATGGTTGATTTTTAGATACAAATCCACGCAAAATTGATGATTTGTAAGAAATAAAATGCTTTCTTTTAGCTCATTATATTTATGCCCATTTGGTAGATAAGTTAATGCCATTTCATAGCTAATATCCTTGATAAAAATGCCTATTTTGCTTTGATATGATAGAAATGTCTTTCCTAAAATTAGATTTTTACCTAGCGTATTATTTTTTATGCCTAGTTTGTTTGTTTGGATAGGGGCGATAAAGATTTGATGAGGTAAATTTTCGACAATAAATAACTTATCACGCAAATTAAAATTATTTTGTAAAATACGCTGTATATAATATTTTGGGCGAGATTTGCTTAAAAGTAGAGGCGCAAATGGTAGATAATTTTTAGCTATTTTATTGTCATTTATTCCTAGCATCGAAAATAAAATCTTTGAGATAGAATCGCTAAAATCTTTATTAAAACTTCTAGGATAATTTTTTAGTCTAGTGGTTTCAAAAAATAGCCAAAGAATGTAGTGATTAAAAAAATCAAAAAGCAAACTCCAGCCATATCCACCATCGTCATTTTTTGTGAGTTTATCTAGCATATATGATGGTAGTTGGGAAGTGTTGCCTTGTAAGCCCATAAAATTTACCATTATTTCAATTAAAAATTCTTTATCTTTTTTGACATACTCGATTTCTTTGTGCGGGTGTTTTAGACTTTTATTAGTGCGCAAAAAAATATCATTTTTATCGTATTTTTTAAGCAATTTATGCAAGAGTTTATAAAATGAAAATGTATCTAAATTATTCATAGTGATGCTTTTTTGCCACGAGTGGCTGGATAATATAAAATCTCATTGCTATCTACGCATTTGATTTTTAGCTCACAAAATGAATTTATGCTTACAAAAGAAGCAAAAAATTTAGAAATAACAAGTCCTAACTTATACACATCGCCAAGTGAGTGGAAATTAGAATCTTTAATACTCATTATACAAAGTGTGCCTTTTTTGGTAATAGATTCATCGATTAAGTAAGTGGATTTGGATTCTATGTTTAATATAGATTGCTTGAGAAGCCTATAAGTTTGCTCATTGTCTTTATCATCAATAAAACTATAACTTTCCAACACCCAAAAAAACGAAGAAAGACTAAGTATATTTTGGTAATTAAAAGACAATATAGACACAAGCCTCCAAAGCAAATTGCCATCGATATTGCATTCTCTCATTGCGCTTGGAATTGTAATGTTTTTGGTTAGCACATTTTGTAGTTTAATGTTTTTTATGTCGCCTATTTTTAGTTTGGAGGGTAGATTTTTATTGCAGCATAGCGCATCAATGGTAATAATTTCATTATAAGAATAATTAGAAAAAAAAACAATCTCTTTATATGACTCGCCCCTAGCGTTTGTTTTGGTGCTTAAAGCATAAAATTCCTCTTTATTCTCCGCCAAAAAACCAAATCGCTCAAAACTATGATAGTTTTTTAAGATTCTGCGTCCGCTATTGCTATTATGGGCTTTGACTTGATTGATTTGGACTACTTCATAGCAATCCAAATGCGCCCTATCCACAAAAATCCTATAACCATCTTTTGTGTGGTCGTTTATGATAGATTCAGCATTTTTAGGAAAAATATTCACAATAGGCGTTATGCCCAAAGAAAATAGATTTTCCCTAACAATGCAATTTTTTGGAAAAAATCTATTAAATTTAAATTGCAAAATAAACCGTGTGCCTTGAGTATCTTTTAAAATATCTAATCCATCAATTTTGATAAAATTAAATTTTTCGGGGATAAAAAAATATTCTCTCATTAGCGAAAATGCCTCAAATCCCAAATCATCATAATGCAAACAACTTTCAGTAAAATCTAATCCTATGGAATTGACATTGCTAGGATTTAGCCTGAACTCTTCGGCAGTATCGGGTGATATGATTTTGATTTCCTCCAAATAATGACAAATAAACAAAAGCAAAGTAGATGAAGTGTATAACTCATTGCCAAGATAAATATGCAAACAATCAAGCCCTATATCACAAATTTTTAAGTCAGGTTTATTGATTTGTAATTCTAAATTTAGCGTGTGATATTGTTTTTCTGTATGTATAAATGCCTCTTTGATTGCTAATGGATAGAGATAAACATCATAAATCGTCCTAAACTCGCACTCGGTTTGTTTAATGGGTATAGAGTATATTTGCGTGCCTTTTGGGAGAATGATTTTGTTTGCTTTGCTATCCTCGCTTAAAAAAAATTCTTGCAAACATAAAGAGGGCAAAGGATTTGTATAATTAGGAGCAATAATATTTAATAGAGATTCGGCAATATATGGGATATTATGCTCCATCTCTTGATGAATCTTAGCAGTAAGCACGGCAAGATTTTCAATAATGCGCTCAATATCTGGGTCTTTGCTATCAGTGGCTAAAAATGGTGCAAGTTTAGGGAATTTTTTTGTAAAGCGTTCCCTAGTTTTATAAAGATGGGCAATCTCTTTTTGGTAGAAAAATACATCTTCATTATTCAACTATCTAACCTTTATTTTATGATTATTTCACTTCACAATGTCTGTCATTTTTAAATGCAATCTCTAGGCTAAACTCTCTAAATGCGTCTTCTACAAAATTGCATTGCAAAAAAAATGAAATTTGCCAAGGGCTTAGGGAATTATCATAGCGAATGGAAAGCACTCTAATCCTTTGCTCATATTTGCTTATGATATAATGAATCTCTCTAGCCATTTTCAAGCACAAATCACCAGCATTAAGGTTAGATTCTACGACATTATACAACCCTAAATCATTAGCGATAATGCAATCATCTAACTTTGTATTTAGCAAGACTTGGATATTATCTTTAATGTCTTCAAATTCATTTTTGTGATAAGGAATATTTTGATATTGCTCATCTAATTGGTGGATAATCTTATCAAGCAATGACATTTTTACTCTTTGTCTAATTTTCCCACTAACGATAATTCAAAATTCCCTCCCATATATTTAAAATGTGGGCGCACACTAAGTGCTATCTTATACCAGCCCGGCTCCCCTGCTACATTTTCTACTTTGATTTGAGCTCCTCTAAATGGTCGTCTGCTTCGCACTTCAGCAGGTGGATTTTCTTGATCAGAAATATACTGCCTAACCCACTCATTAAGCCCATTTTCTATGTCTGTGCGCTCTTTCCAGCTACCGATTTCTTCTCTTTGCAAAACTTTTAGATAATGCGCTAGACGCGAAATAAGAAAGATATATGGCAACTGCGTTCCTAAACGATAATTTGTCTCTGCTTCTTTGCCCTCTGGTGTGTTTGGAAATACTTTTGGTTTTAGCGCGGAATTAGCAGAGAAAAACGCTGCGTTATTGCTATCACGCCTTAAGGTTAGCGCGATAAATCCAGCCTCTGCAAGCTCATACTCGCGTCTATCTGTGATAAGCACTTCAGTTGGGATTTTGGATTGCATAGTGCCAAAACTCTCATAAATATAAGTTGGCAAATCTTTTACACTTCCGCCACTTTTAGGACCGATAATGCTGCCACACCACCTATATTTAGAAAAACTCTCTGTCAATCTTGTGGCAAACGCGTATGCAGAATTGCCCCATAACAAGTGGTTGTGTGAATTATGGACATTTTCTTTGTAGTTAAAGGTTTTAATGGGATTGTCTTCAGGGCTATAAGGGGAGCGCGTTAAAAATCTTGTTACCATAAGCCCTACATATTTGGAATCCTCATTTTCTCTAAAAGTCCGCCACCTAGTGTATTGAGGACCTTGAAGTAAGCCATCTAAATCCTGCAAACTTGCTAACTCCGAATAATCCTCGAGCCCAAAAAAGCTAGGCGCACAGGAAGTTAAAAAAGGTGAATGGCTCATTGCTGCGATACTAGCCATTTTATTCAAAAAAGTCATATCAGGGCTATTTATACCAAGTTGATAATCCCCTATGATAGCACCCACAGGTTCGCCACCAAATTGCCCATATTCTGCGGAGTAGATATTTTTATAAACCGCGCTTTGGGTAATGTCTGGGTTGTTTTCAAAATCCTCTAATATTTCTTCTTTTGTCGCATTTAGCAGACTAATTTTTATATTTTCATTAAAATCTGTGCGCTCAACCAAGAAATACAAACCTCGCCACGCAGATTCTAGCTTTTGAAACTCCTCATTATGCAACACTTCGTCCATTTGTTTAGATACCAAATCATCAATATGGGCTATCATCTCATCTAGGGCAAATTTATTGATTTTATCCTCCATATTGTCATCTTTGACAATCGCAGAGATAAATTCTGCTACACCCCTTTTTGCTATGCTATAACTTTCATCATTTTTTGCATACTTGCTTTTTTCCATAATGCTTTCGATGATTGGCGTATCAATTACTTCTGTTTGTATTGCATTTTCCTGCGCCATAGTTTGCTCCTTATTTGCTAGATTTGTCGCTAGATTCTTCTGCTTTTATTTCTAAAAGCAATTTTTCTTTGGTTTTTTCGTCTTTTAAGGCATTTAAAACAGCTTTTCTAAAATCTGGTATATTACCCATAGGACCTTTTAATGCCATTAACGCTTCTCGTAATTGCAAAAGCTTATTTAGCTCTGGAATCTGCCTTGCAATGCTATCAGGCGAAAAATCTTTCATACCAGATATTTTGAGTTTAACATCTAACTCCTCCGCACCCGTGCCTAGTGTATTTTTAACGCTAAATTCAGATTTAATGTCTAGTTTTTGCATCACTTGGTTAAAATTTATTTTGTTAATCTGCAATGTTTCGCGCTCTTCTAGTGGCTGTTTATCGGGGCTACCCGTAAGGTTAGACATTACCATTAGTTTTAGTGGCAACTCAACTTCAGCCTCTTGTCCGTTTGTTTTTGCCTTGTAAGTGATATTTATGCGCTCTTTTGGAGCATTAGAACCATCTGCCATTTGGAATCCTTAGCATATAAAATTTCGGGTATTGTAACCAAAAATTATAAAAAAAACAAACTTGCCTATTTTTCTTATATTTTTTGGCTTTTTATGGGTAGAAACTTGTTAGATTGTGTTTGATTCATACTTTGAATCGTTTTGTTTTTGCCTAGCGCAATATCAATCCTAATCATCTATCATCAAAAAATTATTTGCGATAAATGCGAAAAAGCAAGTAGAATACGAAAATAATTATATTTAGATAAATAAAGCAAAAAAGTGCTAGAAGCTAAAAAAAGGCATAAATTATGCAAAATAAGATTTGTTTGATTTTGGGATTCGCAAGATTTGCAACTTTTGGATTCGCAATTTTGGGATTCATAGGTTTCGTGGGTTTTGCAATATTTGCGTATGCGGACAATATCAACGATGACGCCACGCAAAAGAGCGCATACACGGGCAAAACAATCGATGAATTATTAAAGCTAGAATCACAATGTCGCAATGATGAAACATTGCCAAATGGAAAAATGGCTTGTGATGAAAACGATGAGGCATTTGAAAAGTTAGAGAGGGCTTGTGAGGCAGAGGAAGCACAGGCTTGTTTTGAGTTGGGCGCATTTTGGGCGCAATCGCACAAAGTATATGGCTTTGAAATTTCAAGAGGTTCAATGCAATTTGAATTAGTGGAAAAATATCATTCAAAAGATTGTTATTTTGGACTGCAAAAGGCTTGTGAGGCACAAGATGACTTTTATGAAAAGGCATTTATCAATGATTGCAAAAATAATATGGGTTGCGGAAAACTTGGCGTATTTTATTATTATAAAGGCGACTACGACAAAGCTAGAGGCTATTTGGAGGGCGATTGTGATTTGGAGAGCGATATTGATAAAAACGAATCGTGCTATGTTTTGGGGAGAATGTTTGCGCGAGGATTGGGCGTGCCTAAAAAACTCTCAAAAGCCGAATTAGCGTGGGATAAAGTCTGCAATGATGATAGCTACACAAGGACTGAGGATTATTGCTGGGAAGTTGTGGATATATACAAAAAGGGCGATGAAAAAATGGGTATCGCACCAAATAGCCCAAAATACATTCACTACGCCGATAAACTCTGCCACACGCATATAGGAGGCGGTCTAAATAATTGCGATAATTTAGCAAAAATCTATGAAAATGGCGACAAATCGCTAGGAATCGCCAAAGATAGCCAAAAATCGCTGTATTATTATGGAATGCTGTGTGATACTTATGATTATGACGAGATATTTTGCGACAAAGTCAATCCCACGCGCGAAAAGCTATGCGCCCAAAATGAGGGCAAATCCTGCTATCAACTCTATAAATTTTATGACAATTATGATGGAGAAATACACAGCAAAAAAGACGCCACCAAAAAGGCGCAAAGATTTTTGCAAAAGGCTTGTGATTTGGAGTTTGGCGATGCGTGTTTGAATATCGCTAGAGATTATTTTGAGCGCGGGGATTATGACAATGCAGAGGCTTATAGTGGCAAAGGCTGCTCTTACAAATATCTAAAAAATTATGATAAATATGTCGCTTGTCAAAAAACGAATGATGATTGCGATGAAAAATACGCAAAAGATTATGATGAATACAAAGATTGCGTGAAACGGTGGGAAGTAGAGATTTGGAGTGCTAAAAAGTCTTTGAATAAATGAACATTACTATGGTGTCAGATTCTAGCAGAGAATTTAGTTTTAGCACAATAATTTGTCCTTTGAATTTTTAATTCCTATGTAGATTTATTTTTAGATTTTCCTTCATTTTATCTTAAAAAATTTAGATTCTTTACTCACATTCTTTGCAGTATTTTTTCATAACTTGCTCGACTTTATCTTCGTATTCTTTGGAGTCATAGACCATTCCTATACAAAAATACAAGTCCTTAAATTCCACTTCTACATTTTTATCAATA
>NZ_JBSIUV010000069.1:0-8359 GCF_053654515.1 Helicobacter sp. T3_23-1059
GCAAAAAAGCCTTTTTCTTTGTTGTCTTGTGCTTCTTGTGTGTTTTTTAGATTTTTATCAGTGTCGTTTTTGGCTTCTTGCTGTGTGTTTTGGGGTAGATTTTCTTGTGTTTGTAGCTCGTTTTTGGTGTTTGGCATCTTTGCCTCCTTTGTGTTTTTTATAAAAAGGGGGTAAAATCTTACCCCTGCTAAACTTTGGGTTTAAGTTTTAGTTTGCAAAGGATTTTAGACAAAAATGCTAGTAAAAATAAAGGTGGCTAAAATCTTAGGCTAAAATCTATCTCATATCGATTTTGCCATAGCTTCCGCTTGCGTTTTTTAGCGCGACTTGTCCTCCGCTTAAGCCAGCTTTTTGTCCTGCGTTTTCCCCTGTGCTTATGCTTGCTCCCCCTTTGTCATCGTTTTTGCCCTGTGGATTTTGTGCTAGATTTTGCGCGTTTGTAGCGATTAGTTCGGCTTGGGCTTGGTTTTTTGCTGCTTTTGCTTCTAGCTCTGCGATTCGTGCTTCTAGCTGTGCTAGATTTAGTTCAGCTTGTTTTTGCTCTAGCGGGGCATTTGCTTGCGCTGCTTCTTGCTTGCTTTGCTCCACTTGTGCTAGCAATTCCTCGACATCAGCTACGATTGGGCTTTCGGTATCTTTTAGCATAAGCGGCAGCATCCCTTGCAGTAGCTCGGGCTGGACTTGTCCAAAAGTTTTCATCATTTCAGCCCAGTGTGTAAAGCGTTCCTCTCTGCCCTCTGCTTTTAGCGTGGTTTTAAAGATTAAATCAAATTTGCCTACTTTGATTTTATTGCTTTCATCGGTGTTTATGCTAAAAAATCGCTCGCCTGTTTTTTTATCTACGATTCTAAAAATCTGCTCTTTATCAAAATAATGCGTGATAAAATCTAGTGCTTTTTCAAAAATGAGCCTATCCATATCATCGCCACTTTTGATAAAGTCTTGTAAGCCCATAAGCCCTGCTTCTCTGCGCTGTGAGATAGCTACGCCACTTTGTCGATTGATTGCTACGCCTAAGGCTTCATCATTTAGCCCGCTTAGGATTTTGGCTAGATTCCGCTTCTCTGCGGTTTTTTGGCTTAGCTCATTGATTGCTGCGTGGTGTTGGACAAATTCTAGCCGTTTTTCTTTTAAGCTCCCCTCGCGTAAAAACACTACGGCATTATCACTGCCTGCTTGCCTTTTAAACTCATCAATATTATTAAAGCTGCCCTCCTCGACAAAGACTTTAAAACTTCCCATCATATTGATGATTTTATTTTCTGCAAAATTTATATAATCTTGCAAAGGCTTAATGTCTCTAAACATACCATACCATTGATTATTTTCATCAATGTTGTATTTTGCGACTATAAAAGGATTTTCGCCGTTTTTAAAAGGGCTTTGCTCATAGCTTAAAAGTTGGGATTTTTTCCAAATGTAGCGATTCCACGCGCTTTTTTGCTCGCCTTTGTTGTCTAAGTAGCGTTCAAAAATCCAGCTTTCAATCACTTCTGCGCGTTTTTCATCGGAGTTTGTGGCTTGCTCTAGCAAGATATTTTCCCCAAAAAGTGCGCGGGCTTGTGATTCATCTATGTTTGTGATTTTATGAAACCTGCGTGCGTCTTGTGCGTTTTTATCGGTGGAGTATTTATCGATTAAAAAACTATCTGCGGGCAAAGATTTTATGTCGATGATTTTATCGCCATTATCTTGCTTTACCCATAGTTCGCATACTGCCATACCAAACATTAAATCTTTATCGCGCTTTATGATTTCTTTGTCAAAATTATTTTGTTGGCTAAAGACTTTTAAAATATCATTTAGCAAGTTTGCTAAAGGTTTGTCCTCCTCTTGTCGCCCGCTTACTTTGATTTCTTGCAAAGACTGCGTTTTGTAGCCCAAAATCTTATCTACAATCATTTTATAAATGTTTTCTACTAAAGGCATTTGCCCTCGTGCGCGGATTTCAGCATAGATTTCTAAGGGCAGTTGGTTGCCGTGATAATAAGTTTTTGCCTCTTTATACTCTCTTATGCTTAGCTCGCTTGCCCTTTGGTCAGCTAAAAACATAGATTCTAGCTGTGTTATGCTAAATTTTGGCAGGGGTTTTGGTGTGGGTTTTTTCGCCTCGCCTTTGCTTGCTAGCTCGGCTTTTAGTCGCTTAAATATTTGCATTTTTAGCCTTTTGTTTGGGTTTTTTGCGCTTTTTTGCGTGCGTAAAAAAAATATACATAGATTTTAGACAAAAAGCGGGGGTAAAATAAAGGTGGCTAAGATTTTTTCTTGCTTTGTCTTTTTGTTTTGTTTTTTTTGCTTTTACTCGCTTTTTTCGGGCGTTTCGATAATTTTTAGCGGATTTTTTTCTAAAAAATCCAAATCTTTTTTAGCCTGCTCATAATCTTTACGCGCGGATTCTACTTTTGGGCTTAGATTTTGTGCGTCTTGTGTGTTTGATTCTAGCTCGGATTGTTTTTGCGTGATTAGCTCGTTTAAGTCGTTGATTTGGGTTTGTAAATCTTGGATTTTTGCGCTTTGTTCCTCGTTTGGATTTTTTATAGATTCTAGTTTTTCTAGCTCTTTTTGTAGCTCTTGTGTTTCTTTTTTTCGCAGGGGGATTTCATAGGCTAGATTTTCCGTATTATCTAGCGCGATATTTAGACTTGGATAGTTATTGCCTAAATCCACGCATAAGCCTTGCCCTGTGGTAATGTCATAAAGTCGCGCTAAAATCTCTAGCCTTTGGGTAAGGTTTTGGAGGGATTTTTGCGCGGTGTCTTGCTTTGATTCTAGCGCGGGCAAATCTTTTTCTAGGCTAGCTAGCCTTTCTTGTTGTTCTTGTGTGGGCTTTTTTAGTTTTTTTAGCTCGTTTATTTCATCTTGGGTTTGTTTGACTTGTGCTTGCAAGGTTTGCAGGGTGGATTCTCGCTGTGGCTTTTTTTCATTTAGCTCGGCGGTTTTATCGGTGCATTCGGTTTGCTTGCTTGCTATTTCGTTTTCAAAGTTGATTCTCTCTTGTTTTTGGGTTTGCTTTTTATCCACTAGCGCAAAGTCTATGCCTGCGATTTGGCTAGGGATTCTAGCCATATTTCTAAAATAAGCAAAATACAAAAACACTAATTGACTAGGGCTAAGCGTGCTTATATCTTTTGGCAACGCACAAGCAAAAGTATGGTCGCTTCGCTTTGGGTAGTCTTGCTCCTCAAATTCTCTTTCATAGCTTGTTAGCGCATAATTGCGATGATTATAGCTTGGGTTTGCTGGGTGTTTTTCTATATAGATTTTCATCAGCCACTCCCACTATCATCAGATACATATTTTCTATACGCCAAACGATATTTATTGCTTCTTTTTGCACAATAACAAGTAATATAAGTATCTCTTGTTTTTTGTATATCAAATTTTGGCATACCACTAAATCGCCCTGCGTCAATGTCTTTATAAATCCAGCCCCAAATAATATAAGGATTTCCTAGCAAAAATGGCGGGATTTTAGGGCTACCCCCTGCATAAACAAAAATATCATATTTATAAGTCGCTTCCCACGAACCTCCATCCGTGTCGCCTCCTCCGCTTTCAGTGTATAGATAGCTTGGGCTTGTGCTTTTGTCATTTCGCAAAACTTCGTAACTAAAGGCTTTATCCCCGCTGTGTCGTATTTTTGGGTTAATATAGTTTTCTATACCTAAATAAACACTAAACTTTTTATCATCATCGTTTTTAAATTTATTGACTTGTGCGAAATTTGTCTTTATAAAAGTGATAAAATCTAGGGCTTGGTGTGCGGGCGTGCTGTATCTATCTAAGCTCTGCTCAAAGATTTGATATTGCGCATCAAAAACCTGCATTAGCTTTGCTTTTGTATCCATTTTTGCTTCAAAATCATTCATCACGGTAGGATTTTTATACTTTTGCCCTTTGTTGTAGCTTTGCAAGGCGTGTAGCATACTCATTGTGCAAAAATTCTTTTGCCTGCGCTTTATGTGTGTATTGATTAGCCTTTCTTGGAGCTTTGCTGAGTCTATGGAGCTTCCACCTTCTGCCATAAAAAAGCCTTGTTTATTTATCGCTGAAATAAAGCTATTTATGCGTAAATTCCATTCTTTTATTTGATTTTGTAGCCTTACTTGTTCGCTTTGCATATCAAAAATCTCAACCCTTGCTAAAGAAAACTCAAAGCCTAAAAGATTTTGCATAAAGCTAACACCACCTGCTAGATTGACTTGGCTACGATTTTGGCATAGTTCATCGATTTCACTTGCTTGGGCTGTGCCTAAAAGCGCGTCATTTGGGTCATACGCCTGCGCGTAGCAAAAACTCTCACTTCCAGCCTTGCCCATTTCATAGCCTTGCCCCCCTGCAAACATCGCGCTAGGTTGATAAATAAGCATATTTGATATTTGCGCACTTCTTTTTCTAATGTCATTATTTATTTTTTGCAATGCCGTTGAAAAACTATTTACGCGATATTGCGCACCTAAATTTTGCGCGATTTTTATGTCAGCTACAAAACTTTGAAAAAGTGTCGTGGCTATGCCTACAACTGCCATTATCATACCTACGCCCAGCACCGTCAAAGTCCCAAAAGAAAAAATAGTCGCGCAAATCGTAAAAGCAATAGAAATAATCATTTGTTCAATGATAAAAATCCAACTTAACACTTCTAAAAATTTCACTAAGCCTTTGGGTAAGCAGGCGTTAGAATCTGTGATTTTGTGCGCGACATCGCGGAGGTGGTAAGCAATAATATGCGGTGGTATATCTAGCGGCTCATCGGGCAAAGAGTGGATTTCTAGCAAGTATTTCCATCCTCTGTGTCCATTATAAATCGTGTCTCGTTGTCTATCTCGACATACGCCTTTGCCCTTGCTTACATGCAAATCCCAATTTTTTCCTGTGTGTTTGTAGTAAAAATCCCCAGCCCTTTCGCACTCACTAGGGCTAGGGATATGCCCTCCGCGTCCTCGCGGGCGATAAGCGATGCTCATCCCGTGTCCGTCTTGTTGCCCTGCATAGACGATGCCTTGCGCGTTTGGTTGGACTGCCATAGTTATTCTCTTGTAAATGGTGTTTTTTCTTGCAAAATCTCGCCTTGTGTTTGTGGGGATTTTGTGCTAAAATTGCTTTGATTATCTTTTAAACGCGTTTTTTCGCCATCGGTCGTTGGCAACGCACTTTTTGTGCTAGTTTGCTGTGTAGAGTTTGACCTCTCTACTAAAGGATAATCACTCTTTTTTAGTAGCCTTGCATTTTCTTTGTTTGCTTTTTTTGCGCTCGTAGTCGTAGCGTGTCTAACTTGTAAAAACTTACTTGCATAATCTTTTTGTATTCCTATTTTGCCTAATTTTCCATTTTCTAAAATCCTGCCCATAAGCGCGATATTTGGCTGATTGTTTGTATAAAAATATTGTGGATTATTTTTTACTTCTTGGATAAGTTTATACACTTCGCTAGGCTTTGAAAAAGTTTCGGGGTGTTTTTTATATAAAAATTCTAAGTCGGCTTTGATTTGTTTGCTTGGGTTTATCCCTGCTACTTGTTTTATCCAGCCATCTAAACTAATATCTACATTATAGTCGCTTTGTGGCTTTGTGGTGTTTTTTTGCATTACAAAGCCTTTGCCTTTTGTGGTGTTTGCTTGCGCGGGAGGCGTGGATTTTTGCGCAGGCGTGTTTTTTGGCGTGGCTTGTGTGGGCTTGCTAGATTGTTTTGTGGAGGTTTTGGCTAGATTTTGCCAAAATGTTATTAGGCTTTTAGATAAAACTTGCATTGCGTCTCTTGTTGTGGTAAGATATTTTTTTTAATGTTACAAAACACAAAAAAAATATAAAAGGTGGCTAATGGAATTTTTACAAACATTAAAAAACTTTATCGGCTCGCCTGAAATGTGGGCTTTTTTGTTTGGTTATGCGCTTGGCATAAATTCTAAAATTGCAAAAATTTTGATAAAACGCATTAAGAAAAAAAGCTGGGAAAAAAAATGGATAAAACAAAGGCAAAAGCTAATTTTAAAAAACATAAAAAATCAAAATGATTTAGAAAATCTAAGCGCGGAGGAGCTAACGAATTTTATCGCTGAATGTGAAATGATGGATAAAAAATTAGGCGATTCTATCCCTAAGAATCCTCTTTGCTAGCTCGGCTTTAAGTCGCATTTTTTGCACTTCTAGTTTTTTTTTCTTTTTAAGCCATTTTTTGTATCCTTGTGGCTTTAAAAAAAGTAAAAAAACCGCACTTACAAAACCTAAAAAAGCTAATAAAAATTCCATTTTTTGCCTTTATTGCCTTGTAAAACTCGTTTGTAGATTAGAATCTAATGTATTTTGTGGTAATTGTTTGTTTGGGTTTAGCGCAGGATTTTTAAAATCCATTGCGTTTTTTAGATTTCTATCGCTGTAAAATGTTATAATCTCATCGCTAAGGGGTTTAGATAATTGCGGCAGGTTAGAGTTGCCCTCCCCCTTAGATTCTTTAGGCTTGTTTATCACTGCTCTAAATCTTACATTTTCTTTTTGCCATTCATAGATTCTTGCTCCGTTTTTATCGATAAAAGGCTCTTTGTGTGTTTGTAGATAATTCCTTAGGTTTTGCCCTAAATTTGCGACCTCATCAGGCGTTACATAGCCTTGTTGCTTAGAATCTGTGCTATGCTCTAGCCTTATGTGCGTGCCACCTTTATTTTTATTACCTTTGCTAAGTCTCAAAAATCGCGCTTCATCATTTGCTAAATCTATGTAAGTGGCATTTTTGCCATTATAAGTTACATTGTAGATTCCGCGCTGTTCTTTGTGGATTTGCTTTTGCGCAGGCGTGTTTTTTGGCGTGGCTTGTGTGGGCTTGCTAGATTGTTTTGTGGAGGTTTTGGCTAGATTTTGCCAAAATGTTATTAGGCTTTTAGATAAAACTTGCATTTTTTTGTCTTTTATTGCCTTGTGAAAAGGCTTTCACTAGGTGTGCTTAAATCAGGCGTGCTTAAATCATCGCTGCCTATTGTTTTTATGCTCGTGTCGCCCTCGTTGTTTGTCTCGTAGTAAAAGCCTGTGTTTTTGCTTTTTTTTAACGCCTCGTCAGCACTTTGTGCTAGATTTTGTTGTGCGTTTTGATAGTCGTTGTATTTTTGTTTTTCAAGCTCATCTTGTGTGTATGGTGTTTTGATTAAGCCTTTTTGTATAGCGTCGTTTAAAACACTGATAAAATTACTCATTTTTTATCCTTTTTTTGCTTTGATTTTAGATTGTTTGTTTGCTTTTTGCAAGGTGGCTTTTAGCCACTTTAAAACGGCTTAAAATCTGCGCTAAAATCACGCAAAAATCTTAAAAGGAGTTTTTATGGGTGCTTTTTTCGATGGCTTTATGGATTCTTTTATTTTGTTTTTTCTTTTTTCTCTCATTGTTTCGGGTATAATGTTTGGCATTTTTCGATAAAAGGATAAAAATGTGGGCAGATATAGTTGCAAATAAAGAGAATCTAAATTATATGCTAGGTTTTATTAGCGGTGGGCTTGTAGGCATCACTTTTACGCTTTTTTTGTTGCGACAAACGATAAAAAATTCGCGCGATTTAAGCGAGGTAGCAAAAGGTTTTAGCGACATCGCAAAAACTCATAGCAAAGAAACACGCAAAAATTTAGAGTTGCTACAAAAACAAAGAGAATCTTTAGAAAAAGAAAAGGCTATTTTTGAGGCTAGAGAGGCGCAAAAAGCCGTTTTTGGTAAAGAATAAAATCATTTTAGTTTTGTTTTTTGGCAAGCAAAAAAATCTTAAATATCCCTAATTTCTAAGCGCACTATGTCGCTTACCCACTCGCCTAGCTCATTTTTTGCTTCAAATAAAATATGTTGGTAGCCCTCGTTTTCTTGGCTATAAATCATCGTTTTTCCTTGCACGATTTCGCCATTTTGGATTGCGGTTTCGTTGCGCGTGGCAATAAGTGTTTTTAGCTCGTTTTCTTGCGTTTTTGCTAGATTTTGTTTTGTGGTTTTTTGCGTCTCAAGCGTGGTGATGCTTGCTTGGATTTTGGTTTTTTCTTTTTCATCTGCGCTTGTGGCTAGGGCGGTTTTGTTTTGATTGATTTGTGCGGTGGCTAGCTCGATAGCTTTGCGCGTGGATTCTAGCTGTGATTTTTTCTCTAAAATTTCAGGCGTTTCATAGTCGATTTTTGCCACTTCTTGCCCAAATCTAAATCTACAATTTTCTTGACTAAAAATGCTAAAGCCTAAAAGTTGGATTCTCTCATTTTTTTGGATTTCAAGGCGTGGAGTGTGGATAAAAACTTCGCGCACGCTATCTTTGCTATCTATCAAATTATCAGCCTTATTTTTTAGCGCGTCCAAAAGCAAGTCATAAGAATTTGGATTGCCGATATGCTCGCCGATGGCTT
>NZ_JBSIUV010000070.1:0-8357 GCF_053654515.1 Helicobacter sp. T3_23-1059
ACATTTTTAGCCTATCAAACTATACTAAAGTGGTTTCTAAGATTTTGGAAATTCATATTTTCCCATATATTTTAGATTTTGCGAGGCAGTATGATTTTGAAGTAGTTTTGCCTACACATCAAAATTACTACCCAGATTTGTCGTTTGTGCTAAAATCAGATTCTAATATAAAATTCGCGGTGGATTTAAAAACCACTTATCGCAATGAAAAAAATCCCAAACTTTGCAACGGCTTTACGCTAGGCTCTCACGGCGAATATTTTAAAAATAAAGAATCTAACAAAAACATACAATTTCCCTACAAGCAATATTTAGGGCATTTTTTGCTTGGGCGTAGTTTATGATAGGGTGTTTGTTAATTGATTTTTTGTTTCTCAAGCGTAACTTGTTAATGCAAAAGGTGGCTTTAATGTGTCTTATTGTAAAAAGGATAATCGCTTTGCCTCTGCACATATCACAAAAATCGCTAATCAAGTCGCGCCTTGCAAAAAATACTATTGCACTTCGTAAAATCATTTAAGATTTTGTAATCGCCTTGCTTTAAATTTTAAACCTTAAAAGAGTTTTAAAATTTTTGTGCTATTATCACAAATTATGCAAAAATACAATGTAACTTTGTTACGAAGCGAAATAAAATAAAGGCAGATATTATGAATCAATCTCAAATGGCGCGAGTGGCGCAAATCAATACACAAATTTATGGCGATGAGAGCAGTCTAAAAGTCTTGCGTGAAAAAGGTGCGTTTAAGGTTATGGAAAAGGCTACAAAAAAATACGCCGATGAGTTGGGGTTTTTTCGCCTTGTGTGCGGGAGGATTCGCGTGTTTTCTATCGCGCCAAATGGCAAGGAAATCACTATTTTTTATATGACAGATACGGAGTGCTGTATCATCTCTACGAGCTTTATGAGCGAGACGCTAGGCGATGAGGTGATGTTTGAGTGTATGGAGGAATGCGAGATTTTCACGCTTAGCAACGAAATCTATCAACGGCTGTGTGCGCAAAATGCGGGGATTATGCGCTTTAATGTCGAGCTAGTGGCAAAGAGATTGCGTCAGATTCTTGATATTGTGGGCGATGTCGCGTTTAAAAGCCTTAAAGAGCGTGTGTTGAAATTCTTAGCAAATAATGCCAAAGAAGGCATAGTGCATACAAGCCAAGAAAATATCGCAAACCACATAGGCAGCGCACGAGAAGCAGTCGCAAAAGTGCTAAAAGAGCTAAAAAATGAGGGGCAAATCGACACAAAAAGAGGCGAAATAGTGCTAAAAAATGTGTGATTTTGGGGAATGCAAGGTATGAAAATGTAGGGCGTGAAAAACGCAATATTTTAACAAGTGAGGCAAAAAATGCAAAGTAAAGAAAATCAAGGCAAAAAAATGAATGATTTTGAGAAAAAACAGATTTTAGAGAATGCTAAAAATATCGCAATTTTGGGGCTTAGCCCTGATGAGAGCAAGGCGAGTAATATCGTGGCGCGTTACCTACTCGCGCAGGGCTATAATGTCATTCCCATTTATCCGCGTTTGCCAGAGAGTGGCGAGATTTTGGGGCGCAGGGCGTATGCGAGTTTGCAAGAGGCGTTTAGCGATGAGTCATTGCGCGATAGTTGCGGGCAGAGTGGCACAATCGATATTCTTAATGTGTTTCGCAAAAGTGAGGCGTTAGAAGCGGTGGCAAATGAAATCATCGCGCTAAAAAATGCGCCAAAATGCGTGTGGGTGCAGTTAGATTTACACAATGCAAAGGCAAAAGAGAAGTTGCAAAACGCGGGGATTGCGTATGAAGAGGATTCGTGTATAAAGTTGGAGCATAGGCGGTTGCTAGGGTAGATTTTGGTAAGTTGCGCTAGATTTTGGGTGTGGGTTGCTATACCTGCTGGGGTGGGAGTTTGCAGGTGGGATTGATATGTAAGATTTATGCGAGTTTTGGGCGAGATCATAAAAAAATGTGTGCTATATCGTGTGTGAGGTTGCAGGCGAAAGATTGTAAAAAAAAAGTGAAAATCTTAAAAATAGCGTGTAGTTTGCGTAAAAAACACTTTTAGCAAAACTTGACACGCTCAATATACTCGATATAATGGCATTAAATTTTTAAAAAAAAAGGGGTGCAAATGAGACGCAGTGAGTTTGTATGCCACGATAATGGGCTAATCAAAGCCCACCTTGATGAAATAGCTTTTGGGACGCTTGTGATGCTTGATAGCACTCTAAATCCGCCCGCGACATATTGCTTGCCACTTAGTTTTTGCTTTTTTGATAGTATCGGGGGAGAGGGTGCGATTGGCATTCACGGGGCTAGGGCAGGGCGCAAGTTTAGCCTTTTGTCGCAAAGCCCGCAAGTGTGCTTTAGCGCGGTGAAGCCTTATGCCTACATTGGCTCGGAGTTTTTGGGTGGCAAAATGATTCCTACGCAATTTTTCTTTTCTGTGATGATTTGGGGGAGGTTTGTCGTGGTGGAGGATAATGCTATGAAGCGAGCGATTTTAAGTGCGCTTGTGGCGAAATATGAGCCACAAAGTCAAAATTTTAGCTTTGAAAAAAGCGCGTTTAGCGGGAGTGAAAAGGGCGTGTTTGTGGGGTTTGTAGAGATTGAAAAGCTAAGTGTGAAAGCAAAATTTGGGCAAAATCTAAAGGATAGTGATTTTGAATGGATTATTAGCGATTTGCAAAAATGCGTTGAGAGGGGAGGAGTGGCAAAATCGCTAGAAGCCCAAACCATAGAAATGATGAGGTATTTTCGCAAGGCGTGATAAATCTAACGCGATACAATTTGCTTAAATCTCATTTGTAACGCGCTTTAGATTTTTTAAAATTTAAAGTTTTAGCGGGGGATTTTGCGTGGTTTATGGTTTGAGATAATATTGCAAACTTAATCATTTAGTTTTGCAATATCCCAAATCTTAAAAAATTCTTTTGTTAAATTTTCTGTGCGATTTTTTATCTCTGTCGCATTCCATTCCTTTTTATCTACAATATCATCTCGCGTAACCAATAAATCCGCGCATTTACTAATGCAATTTTTCTTGCTACCATCGCCGTTTAGTTTGATTTCCCATTTAGCGTTTGAAATGCTGACATTTAGAGAGCCATTTAGTAAAGTCATATTGCCGATTTGATAAATCAATTTTTCTGCATTATCTTTGTTTATGCCGATTTCAGCCCAATTTTCCTCCCATTTTTGTGGCATTAAATGTTCTAATTCGTATTTATATGGAAGTTCTTTAATGTCGTTTGGATTGTTTCGTCGTCTAAATAGCTCTATCCAAAAAAGCACTAATTTTGCGCGTTTGTTGTCTAATTTTTTGCTAGTAGATTTTAGAGCATTTTCAATTTGTATGCGTCTTGGCAACTCTATTGTTGGTCGCCCTTGCAAATGCTTTTTGATTGAAAGCGCAGGGTTTGTCTTGTCTAGCTCTAATGTCATTTTGGCAAAAAGTTTGTTGTAATCTTTTGTAGTGGAACTTGAGATATAACAATTTATTACAAAAATTTCTAATATCTCATAGCAACTTTTAAGTATTTTTTTATCTTTACCATATAATGATTTTAGTTTTAGCAACAAAGGCATTATGGTATTGACATCAGCAACTTTTAGGATATGGAATAATCGTAACTCATAATCATCAAAAGTAAAATTTGTTGCTTTTTTGTCATCGCTACTAAATACTATTTTAGGGAAATTAAAATAAATTTCTGCGTATTGTTTTAATTCTTTTAAAAAAGATTCTATTTTATCTTTATCAAATTTTTTAATTTCATCTTTATAAGACGCGCTTAATTTTTCTAGTGATTTTTCTGCATCAAAAAATCCTTTGACAATAGCAAAAGCGTGTAAGAAAATCTCACTTTGCGCTCTTTTTAATCTACCTGTTGCGACTTCGCTATCCCAAAAATCTATATTTACACCCTCAAAGACACTTTCCCAATACTCTTTATAGAGTTTTTCATAATCTGTTTGTAGCTTTATAGCCTTATCAAACAACGCATTTTTGATAATGTCCGTAGCAGTGAGTTTCACACCTGTGGAATTGATAGAATCAAAGATTTTTTGCTCGTCCTCATCTTGCGAAAGATTTATCACAACCCAAAGATTAGATTCTAAAATAAAATCCATAAATTCTCTAAAATTATCCAAGTTTGCAATCTTTTCACTAAAATGTTTATAGCAATCCAAAATCTTATCATTTGTATTTTGTGTTACTGACTTTGTAGCTTTTAATACTTCATTAAACGCATTTGCATTTATTTTTGAGTGCTTAATTTTTGGCTTTTTATCCTTGATAGGTTTGCCAAACAAATACTCATTATAATCTGGCTTGTCATCATCTGGCAGTTTGTCATAAAGAGATTTTATAAGTATTGAAAAAGTTGTAAGTCGTTGTTGTCCATCTATAAGACTTCTGCACGAACCTTCACCCGCTTGTGTAGGAAGTTGTTTTAAAATGATAGAGCCTAAAAAATGCTCTTTTTTGGACTTAAAACTATCTAGTAAATCATCAAAAAGTTGCTCCCATTCGTCCTCTTTCCAAACATAAGCCCTTTGAAAAAATGGTATTTCAATCACATTTTCATTTTTCATAAATCCAAAATTATTCTCATTTGCTTTCATTTTTACTCCTTAATTTTTTAATGCAACACTTTTAAGTGTCCATTTTTGAGTTTAGATTTTTTGTTATTGTGGTCAAAATCGAAAAATCCTAAAATCTAAAAACTTCCACGCATTATACCAAAGACAAAAAAAAAAAAAAAACGCAACATTTTGGTAGAAAATTTGCAAAAATTATGCAGATTTTGCAAATGTAACAATTTGTCGGCATTAAGGATTTTGTTTCTGTCATTGCGAGCGAGCGCACGCGAGCGTGGCAATCCATAAGCACACGCAACCAAATAACGCTTTTTGTGCTTTTTTATTATAGATTGCCACGAATTTGACAAGTCAAATTCTCGCAATGACAATCGCTGTATTTTGTCTCGTGCTTACTTCTTAGCGATTTTTTCGATAATCGCGTTAAATGCCTTGCTTGGGCGCATTATGGCGTTGCATTTGTCGTCATTGAGTTTGTAGTATCCGCCCAAATCCACTTTAACGCCTTGTGCGCCGTTAAATTCTGCGCGGATAGATTCTGCGCTAGATTCTAGCTCATCTGCGATTCCACCAAAAAAGCTAGAAATCACAGAATCTTCACCTTGATTTGCCAACGCGCGTGCGAAATACATCGCTAAATAAAAATGGCTTGTGCGGTTGTCATCCTCGCCTACTTTGCGTGAGGGGGCTTTGTTGTTATCTAGCCATTGCCCTATCGCGCTATCTAGAGCGCGTGAGAGGACTTTTGCTTTAGCGTTAGTATTGCGCTGTGCGTAAAATTCTAGGCTTGCTTGCAATGCCAAAAACTCGCCCAAACTATCCCAGCGCAAGTGATTTTCCTCCACAAGTTGCTCGACTTGCTTTGGCGCACTGCCTCCCGCACCTGTCTCAAACATCGCCCCGCCATTTAGCATAGGCACAACTGAAAGCATTTTCGCACTCGTGCCTAATTCGAGAATCGGGAATAAATCGGTAAGATAATCACGCAACACATTGCCCGTAATGCTTATGGCGTTTTTGCCTGCGCGGATGAGTTTTAGCGATTCTAAGCACGCCTCTTTGGGTGCTAAAATCTCCATAGATTTGCCCTTTTCTTTTAAGCGATTGCGCACAATATCAGCCATTATTTTGTTGCTCGCCCGCTTCTCATCAAGCCAAAAAATCGCTCTATCGCCCGTGAGTTCGGCTCGCTCGATACCTAAATCTATCCAATTTAGCACCGCGTCAATTTTAGCTTGATTAGCACGATAAATATCGCCCTTGCGCACTTTGTGGCTTAAAAGCGCGTTGCCACTCTCATCTACTATGCTAAACTCTCCATCGCTTGGCGCGATGAAAGTTTTATCGTGGCTGCCGTATTCTTGTGCCTTTTTTGCCATTAGCCCGACATTGCTGACACTGCCTAGTTTGCTAGGCTCTAGCGTGCCATTAGCGTGCAAATCCTCGATTACCGCTTCATAAATCGTAGCGTAAGTTTTATCAGGGATTACCGCGTTGGTATCGCATTCTTTGCCATCTTTGTCCCATAGTTTTGCGCCGTTTTTTAGCATAGCGGGCATCGAGGCATCGACAATCACATCGCTTGGGATATGCAGATTTGTGATGCCTTTGTCAGAATTTACCATTGAGATTTTGGCGGATTTGGCAAGGATTTCGTTATACAGCGCAAGGATTTGGGCTTTTTTAAGGCTAGATTCTATCTTGCTTAAAATCTCTGCCACGCCGTTATTTGCATTGACACCAAGCGCGTTTAGCTCATCGCCAAATCGCTCAAAAATCTCGGCAAAATACGCCTTTACCGCGTAGCCAAAAAGCACAGGGTCGCTGACTTTCATCATTGTCGCTTTGAGGTGGAGGGAGAATAAAATATCTTGCTTTTTGCAGACTTCAATTTGTGCCTTATAAAAGTCATAGAGCTTCGCACTATCCATAAATGTGGCGTCTAAAATCTCATCTTTTTCTAATTTGAGATTTTCTTTTAGCGTGGTAGTCGTGCCATTTGAATCTTTAAAGATGATTTTAGCGTTTGTGGGTTTATCGATGAGAGCGGCTTTTTCGTTGTCGAAAAAATCGCCATCTTTCATAGAGTTCACAATGGTTTTGGAGCTTTTATCAAAGGGAATCACGCGGTAAGGGTTTTTGCGCGCGTAGTCTTTGACGGCTTTTGTGCTTCGTCTATCGGAGTTTCCTGCGCGAAGCACTGGATTTACCGCGCTTCCTAGCACTTTTTGGTATTTTTCTTTGATTGCTTTTTGGGCGTCATCTTTGGGCTCATCGGGGAATTCTGGGAGCGCATAGCCTTTACTTTGAAGCTCTTTAATCGTGGCTTTTAGCTGTGGGATACTCGCTGAAATGTTTGGAGTTTTGATGAGGTTGCAATCGCTTTGTTGGACAAGTTTGCCTAATTCAGCGAGGGTGTCAGGCACTTTTTGGGAATCTTTAAGCAATTCTGGGAATTGTGCCAAAACGCGCGCAGATAGCGAAATATCGCTCGTAGCCACCTCAATATCTGCGTGATTGCAAAATGCTTTTGCGATGGGCAAAAACGAATAAGTCGCTAAGGCTGGGGATTCATCGGTTAGTGTGTATGTGATTTTCATTGTGTGTCCTTTGGTGTGAGATTTGGTAGGCAAAAGCTAAAAAGTAAAATAGAAATGCCAACAAGGAATGTCAAAAAGTATAGCAAAATATCTTTGATTTTGTATTATTTTTAACAATACTTTAAAAAAATGGTTACAACACGCCTTAACAAAATCCAAAGAACAAGCCTTACTAAAATTGCTAAAAAATCATTCATTTAAGGCGGATTAAATTTATGTTATTTGTTGTTTTGCTTTGCCAATTCGTCATACTCTTTTAAAAATGATATAACTTCTTCAAGCACCGTACTCGCGCCTGTTTCTGTATAATCGCTGGATGCGTAATGTTGGGCTATTTGCCTTATCGCACTAAGTTTTTCTTTGATTTTTGGAAACTTATTTATTTCTATTGTATTTCGTGCTTCTACGATAAAAATTCTATGTTTTCCGTTTTTCCTGTAAGTATTATATATTTCATCACTACCTCCCCACTCTGTTAAGTTCCAAGTAGCATTACGCAATAGCTTAATACCTAATCTTTGCTGTTCTTGTGTTTTGCTGTTTTCCACCATATATACAATATTGGCTACATCTCTTAATATATTTGCTTGATATCTTTTTCTATTTTCTTCACCTTGTCTGTGTATTTCTTGACTTTGTACGCTTAATTCGTTAAGTTGCAACATCATATCCAATGTATTTGCACTTATAATGTTTATCAAAACACACGCTATACAAACTAATTTTTTCATTTTTTCGCTCCCTATGCGTTATTTAATTTTCATATTTCTCAATAAAAGCCAAAAGTTTGTGCTTGCTACGCTCATACCATTGCGAGCATAGATAGCAGTTTCTGCCATTTACAGAGATTTGGTGCTTATAGTAGCGTGGGTGTCCATTCTCATCAAATCTACTTCCTTGCGTAAGTAAAGGATAATCTATATCAAACATATCTTTGCAATACTTCTCGTCAAAAAAGCTAGCAAATTCTTGTGGACTCCACACTCGTTGTGTGAGGAGTTTTGCTAGCCTATATCTTGCCATTTTGCCTATTTTTGGTTCGTTGCTAGTATTGTTATTTGATTTTTTGTCTGGTGCAGATTCTAAAAGCATTTGTTCTATTTCATTGATATATTCTTGCATTAAAGACAAGCGAGAGAGTATTCGTTTTTTATCAATCATTGTCGTTCC
>NZ_JBSIUV010000071.1:0-8294 GCF_053654515.1 Helicobacter sp. T3_23-1059
CTTGGAAAAAATCCGTCTTATTTGAAAGCGTTAAACAAGAAATAGAAAATGGGGATGCGAAAGATTTTATAAAAACAATGAGCGGTATTAGCGATAATAAAAAATTCTTTTGTGTTTTGCAGAGTATTTGCCGAAATGGCATTGTGGCTTTAACAAATACTTCTGGATTTCGGCATACAACATTGTGGAATGGTGGTAATTTTGCTGATAATACAAATTGGCTGGATGGAAATGTTTTTATTGAAACTTTTTATTTTTGGCAATTATCATAGGAAAATCAAATGCAACATTCAATAAAAATCTTGCTAATTTGTTTGGTGACTTGTAATATAGTTTTTTCATTACCACCACAATCCGATGAGATAATTTTAAGAGAAGTTCTTCCTAATAAGAAAAAGAAAAATTTAATAGAAGTCCTTGAATGGCTAGAAAAAGATGAAAACAAAAAGCGATTACCAAATTTGCCTCTTTATCCTCTAAGAGGTGGCTATAAAGAAGCTATGATCAATGACTTAGCCTTTAAAGAAAATGTCATAGAGTTATATAAAATGTGGGGACATACATTGTGCTTATCTGCAAGTGCTATATATATTCGTGAAGGTTCTAGCGTTCAGAATGAACTTAAAGCATTGAATTTTTCACGCAGTATAAATAAAAAAATTTTAGATGAAATTCAAGTGTATGTATATGCTTCAACATTAGGGGAAACTTCACTATGGTGGCAATGCCTAAAACTTTACGAATCTAAAGAATACAACGCCGAAGTGGAGAGAATCATAAAAAAATACTGCAAAGAATGCGAGTAAAGAATCTAAATGCCAATGCCAAATCCGCTATTAGAATCTGATAGCGTAGAATGCGCTCATAAGGGCAAAGTCCTGCTTCAATCAAGCACAAAAGATTTAGGCTCAACCCAACTTAAGCAGATTTTCTCTTATCATTTTTAGCAAGATTTTATACAAATCTTGCTGTTTAATTTGAATATTATATCTAAATTCTGTTTCTTTTAAGTGAAGCAAAAAATTCTCTTTTTTGATTCCTTTAAATTTGCTTAATCTATGCTTTGCATAGCCCCAGAAGTTTTCAATACCATTTATATGATTTCTACCTAGCACAAACTCATTTTTTGAGTGTTTGACTCGATAATGTGCCTTTGCCCCTTTTGCTTGTGGTTGTAAGCAAAGCAAAGAAAAAATCTACTAATCCATCATACGCTCCCCAATAATCACTATAAAATTCTGTCTCATTTATATTGCTTAAATCTCGTATTATAGGCAAAAGATCATCTGCAGAGCAATGCTTTACAATTTGGGTATAAACACAATTATTTCGTTTTAGCATACCTTCTGCTTGCAGTTGTAAGCAAAATAAAGCAAAAACACAGGTGTTTTTTTTTACCTGCTCCTCGCCCTCTTTTTCCTCTTACTCTTTTAGCACCCAAAATCTATATTAAAAGGTTGCTTTCATCAACTTCAATTTCGCTTTGCATTTTAGATATTTTTTTCGCATTCTTTTGCGATTAAGATTCTAATATTTTGATGATTTTATTGATACTTTGACGAGAAATGTTGCTTAATTTTGCAATTTTAACAGCCTCAATATCAAGACAAAAAAGTTTAAGAATCTCTCTTGTTTTTGCCTCTGAAATTCTTGCAAAGTTTTTTATTATGTGGTGATATACTTGTTTTTCATCGTATGTATCATAACTTAAGACTCCTTTATTTGAGCTTAAGTTGTCTTGATCCAAATTAAATCTATGCTTTGGGATTTTATCCGTTGCAACACAGATAAGCAATCCCCAAGCAATGCTATCGCATTTTGATTTTTTGCGAAATTTAGTTGGTTTAAATTCTCAAAAACGCTAGTTGACACATTAAACCTTTCTAAAAATCTCATCTAGCACTTTATCAAACTCGGCAAAAATATCACCTTTTATATCAATGAAAAATTCTTGTGTGTCATAAACTATAATTCCCTTATCATCAACAATAGCGATAATAATGCCTTTATTATTTATGCTAAAATTTGGTTTGATTTCATCGTCTTGTTCATAATCATAGATGATTGCGCTATTTTCATATTCTGAGACGCTAATACCTTTTTGCTTGCAATAGCAATAAAATCCATAAGTTAGCAAATCCCTTGCGCCGACTTGATTGTAGCTAACTCGTGTTTTGTTTAGCAAAATCACTTGCTCATTGTAATCGTCAAAATAGATTCTGCGCGTTTTTTGAAAGGTTTGCTTATTTTCTACTAAAAATTCAAATAAGCCCTCTTGTCTGATTAAAAGTTGCTCCCACCATTTGCGACTAGAAATATCCGCATTATCCACAATATCTTGCAAAATCTCACGCAAATTTGTCTTTTTAGATTCGGCTATTTCACCAAGCAGTTTTTTAAAATATGGCATTTCGCTTTCATTATTTTTGCCACTTAATAGCCAATTCCACGCTTCTCTATCGCGGTAAATCTCACCACAATAATTGCCATAAAAATAATTAGTAGTTGAAAATCCAAAATCCCCCACGCTCAAAAAAGCGCGTTGAAAGAGCGGTAAAAAGCCGTTATTTTGCACTTTATCTTGTTGAATCTCATCAAAAATTTGCATTGTTAGATTTGCGTATTTGCTAAATTTTTCGAAGTCTGGATTTGATTTTGGATTGTTGTAATCCAAAATACTTTCCTCACTAGTTTCATTTAATATTTCGCTAAATATTGCATAATTCCACCACGATTGATATTTAAATTTTTCATCACTAAAATCTAGCAAGTAATCCACCCAACCCCTTAAAATATTATGATTGCTTGTGGCATTTAGAATTTCTTCCCATTTGTCGCTACCTTTGCGGCTTTGTAAAATTAGCTTTGCCTTGCGAGATTCTAGGGCGTAAATATTTGAATGAAAGTTATGTGTGTGGTTTTGCACTAAAAATTCATAAATATTTTTATATCCTTTTGATAGCGTTTTAAAAAGATTAAAAAATGCGATAATGTGCTCATCGGGTTTATCAAGTCTATGGTTTTCTATCAAATGTTTGCACACACGCAAATAATCCTCCAAAGATTGTGTGTTTATATTTGTATCATTTTTAGATTCTAGCACGAAAAACAATGCCGAAAAAAAGTAGCAAATCTCCACATATCCAAGTGAATCTCTTGCATTTTTAAACGAATCAAAATTGCTAAATTTGTCAAATCCACTTTGCTTAAAAATCTCACTACAATCTTTATATAAATCCATAAGCCTATCAAGCAACGCCATATTTTCTATATTTTTCAAAGGTTGATAAAAATCATCAATAGGGTGATTTGCCGAATCTATCATTGCTTTAATTTCGCCACTTTTTACCTTGCCTTGCAATAACATAAAAAACACATTTGCATAATGCAAAAACACAATTCCACGCTTATCAAACGCATTAAAATCGCAATCTGCAAAAAACATATCCGCCCATTTATTATCAATATTTGCCAAAAGCGCGTGCGAATCTGCGATTTGTGAATCTTGCTCAATATATGCTTTGAGATTTTCATAACGCGTGAGTTGTTTGCCTCGTGCGTTCATTTTTATATAGAGTTCCTCGCCTAGTGCAAACTCGTCCATATCAAAGGCATAAAAAGTAATATTGTCTAGATTCTTAATAAGTAAATCTAAATTTGTTTTATTGTCTAGCCTTGCATAAATTAAATCAAGCATATTTAGCATTGCTTTAATAGTCGGGTCGCTTCTAAGATTTTCCTCTTTTTCAAACTCACCACCTTTATCAATGATTGTCTTGCTTGGATTTGTGTTTAAATCAAAATCCTTATTTAACAAATTTTTGCAAAATTTTTTAGAACTATTACGCACGGCATAAGAAAAATTTGATAATTCTTTAGCGATAGATTCTAGCCTCCCTGTCTTTTTGTAAAGATAAAAATGCAAAAGCCACAAAGTTGTGATTCGTTGCTGTCCATCGATTAGTATAAATTTTTCGCCCTCTTTGTAGCCATAAATAAAATCAATATGCAAAGTATCCCTTTTGCCTTTAAGGACAGCAAAAATTGCGTCCAAAAATTCATTTGCGATATTTTCTTGGGATTTTCGCCCTTGTGCGTAGTCTCGTTGAAGCATTGGCGCTTCGACATTATATTTATTTAAAAAATCTTTTAGATTTATAGTTGCATTCATTTTACACCCCTTGCAAAACTATGCAGCAAGTCTTTTAAACATTGCAAATATGCTTCTCTATCGCTTTTGTTAAATACATTTTTGTGGCTAAAATCCAAATTGCCCAAAGATTTATCAAAGACTTTTTGCGTCAAAATAGGGATTAGTTTGTCCTCTTTGCCTAATTGCTCTATTTTTTCTCTCTTTTTGCTAAAAATAAGATTGCCTAATTTAGCATTAGAATCTTTATCTAATAAGCTAAGATTCCCTATGTTATGCAATGAATTACTACTTTTAAAATCTTCATCAATATCATTAAGCAATTTTTCTAACTTTTTCTTATTTGTCGCGCTAGATTCTAGTGTGGCTACAAATGCGCTTATTTCTTTTTGTAATTCTTTGTTTTCAATGTAGCCTTGCGTTTCTTTTAGCCATTCTTTTAGTTCGTTTTTATTATTTTGTTTGATTATATCTTTTATGCTTTGTGAATTTTGCGCATAAATATGTTCCAAACTCCACCGCTCTAACGCAAAACGATTAAACTCAAAATATTTATTGCTTGATTCATCGCTAATTACATATTGCAAATTTGCAAGCAAAAGCAAGGCGTGAATCTCACGCTTATCGTTATTTCTATAATCTAATTCATCGATTTTAGCGATAGATTCACGCATTTTCTCACAGATTTTTTCAAAGAGAATTTTTGCAAATGCTTCTTTGCTTTTGCCACATTGCTTCCACCACGCATAGATTTTTGAGATTTTTTCATTATTTTGCATTAGAAATCCAATGTAGTGAAAAATCTCTCTATCAATTTGACTTGTGCCCTTATTTGCAAATCCTTGAAAATTATCAATGCAAGATTCTAGCTCATCCCATTTAGAATCTAACTTTTTATTTTTGTAAAATTCATCAAAAAATTCAAAAAGCTTATTTTCTTTGAGTGGCGAACTAATTGCCTTTAAATACACTTCAATGCGCGAAATATCATCGCTTAGCGTGTATGGTTTGACATTTGGCATAATGCTATTTTCATCGATACTTGATAGCACACAATAGCGAAAATCTCGCTCCTGCCTTAAAGCAATCTCTGCCTTATACCACACTTGCGCTCGTTCTTTTATATCATCGCTATCTAAATTCTCATTTTTGCTTAAAAACAACGCTTTGATATTTTCTGCTTCTTGCAATGGTATCTTGCCAATATTTAGACGGCGAAATACCGCGCTTTCGTCCTCATCTTTTGTGATTTCATACCATAGCACTTTGCAATTATCTAGCAAAGTGGCTAAAAATTTGTCTTTGTCGATTTTACTATCGCTAAAAAAATTTTTGATAGTTTTATATGCTTCATAAAAATGATAAAAGTCAATATTTGTGGCTTTATCTTTGCTTTTAGATTGAATATTTTGCAAAAATTCTCTTGAATCTTGATGTGCTTCTTGCCTTGTCTCATAACTAATATCAAATAAATGTCCCTCGCTTAAAAATTTCACAATCAAAAATATCGTAGTAAGTCGTTGTTGTCCGTCAATGACATTGTATTGTCTGTCTTTTTGTTTGATAACTATGGGTTGCAAACAATAAAAGCTATCCTTTTGCTCCGCATTTGCAAAATCCCAAATATCCTCCAAAAGCGCACCAACCTCCCTATCTCCCCACCGATACCCTCGCTGATAGCTTGGGATAAAAAATTTATGATTTTTTAGCTCGTTTATGCTTTTTGGTTGATTGTTTTGGGACATTTGCAAACCCCTTTTTAAAATTTAAACATACTATAAAGTTTTTTGTTTATACATTGCAAACTTAATGCAACAGACGCTTACAAAAATAAGACTTAAATAAGCCTCTCATTGCATTGCTGGTGAGTAGTATATCATTAAAATCCAACAATATTTATGTTTTTAAGTGTGCAATCCAACACTTGAATGTAAAAAATTTCTAATGCTCTCGTATTTTTAGCCTCTTTATTCCGCGTGTCATCATAAAACTTTGCTCATAAAAGATTGAAAGCACGACAAGAGTGCCCGCGACAAGCGATAGCGAGACAGAAAACATAATCATAAAATTATCAAAAAAGCTAAGCAAATACTCTAAGCGTGTGGCATCGTCCCTATGCTCGATAAAATTTAGTAGCGAAATAATGCTTTGATACCCGTATTTACCCGGAAACATCGGGAGCAGGGCTGGGAAAATCACCACTTCAATGGGGGCTTTTAGTCGCTTCGCTACAAAAGTGCCTAAAAGCCCGATAAGCAGGCTCGCCACAAAGCTCGCCCCCGCAAAGCTAAGAGCCCCACCCTCCATAAGATAAGCGCGCGAAGTATGCCCGATACCTGCAAAAACCGCGCTCCAAATGAGCGTTTTAAGCTGTGGATTTAGCCCGTAGCAAAAGCCAAAGCCCGCCAAAAACGCGCAAATAAAATGCCCGATAATCTCTTGGGTAAAAGAGCCTTGCAAAATCTCGGTATGCAAAATGTCCAAAATCTCGCTGTGATTTTCCCAAAAGCTCGCAATCGCGCCGTGTAAATTAAAATCCATCATTTTAGCCCCCTTTTAAGTGTTATTTTTGTCGCTATTTTACTCGCGCTTGTTTGTTTTTTTGTAACATTGCGTGTAAATTCTAGAATCTCCGCTTTTATTTTGCCTTTTTTTGCGTTATTTTGCGTTATTTTTCATTGTGGCATTATGTGTTAATGTGCGTTTTGCCAACTCAAAATTGCTTATCAAAAGCTCCTTGCCTTTAGGCGCATTTTCACTAGCGACATTATTCATACCATATTGCAAATCCCACTCAAGCAGGTAAAAATCCCTATACAGCTCGCGGATAAACGCGCTATTATCATAAGTGAGCAAAAATTTATGCTTGGTAGATTTTAGGCGTTCGCAGAGTTTTTGGTGGTCAAAGCTCGTGTGTAAAATGCCCTTTTTACCGTAGAGTTTGGATTTGCTCGCGCTAAAATATGGCGGGTCTAGGAATAAAAATACGCGTTTATTGTCGCTCGATTTGCCCAGCAAAAACTCCGCATAATCAGCATTTGAAAACGCGATATTCCCTAAAATCTTTTGCGTTTGCGCTAATCGCTCCACACTACTAAGCGTAAATCTGCCCTCATACGCTTTTTGTGAATATCCGCCACTATCCACCACGCCTGAAAATGTAATGCGATTGAGGATAAAAAAGTCGATTGCGCGTGTGAGCGTGTCTAAATTAGATTCGCGCCGAGCGAGGATAAAGCGATACAAATCCCTGCCGTTTTGAAATCTATTTTTTAGTTCCAAAATCCCGCTTATTAGCTCATTTGGACGCGTTTGCAAACTCTGCCAAAAGCAAAAAAGTTCAGAATTTAAATCGTTAGCATAGATTTTGGTTTTTGCGTATTGCGGATTTTGCGCGAGATAAAGGCTAAAAGAACCCCCGCCAAAAAATGGCTCTCTAAACTCATCTATGTCTTTTGGCAAAAATCGCGCGAGGAATGCAACTGCGCGAGATTTTCCTCCGGGATAGCGAAGCGGGGATTTTATCAATGTTGATTTATTACGAGATTTTGCGTGTGGTTTATCACAAGATTTCACGCTAGAATCGATACAATCATCAAACAAAGAATGAGTCATTATTTATCCATATTTCAAAGTTATTGTTTTTGCATTCTAGATTCAAGGCTTTAAGCATCATCTTTTGCGTGTTTGAAAAATTATGTCTAGCGATAAAAGATTCTAGATTCTCACTTGGTAGGCAGAATCTAGAATTTAAAACGCCCGAAGTCAATCGCAATACAACCTTAAATCTATCATAGCCCTTAATTTTTGCAAGATTATTATACAGCATTAGTTTTAGTAATCCGTCTTTTATGTCATCACCGCTTGGCAAAAGCGCGTTTTTGCTATGTTTGCTCTCGCACAAATGCAACACGCTATCTTTGACAAACACATCATCAATAGTGAAAAAATACTGCCCACCCAAATAATTCTCTATGACAATTTTTGCTTTTTGCCCTATGCCGATTTGCTCTTTTGGCTGGATTGTGTGGATTTCGCGCTCTTGCGCCTCTTTTGCTTTGGTGCGTGAAAACTCCATAAACGCATTTTTGCTTTGCAAAATTTTATCGGCAAATTTATTGATATTTTGGGGATTGTGAAGCGG
>NZ_JBSIUV010000072.1:0-8233 GCF_053654515.1 Helicobacter sp. T3_23-1059
AAATGAACGCACAAAATCTAATCGCAAAAGTTTGGGACTACGCAAATATATTGCGCGATAGCGGGGTGAGCTACACGGACTATGTCGCGCAGTTAAGCTACTTGCTGTTTTTAAAAATGGAGAGTGAAATCGCACGCGTGAATCCTAGCGCAAAATCAATGATACCAAAAGAATTTCGCTGGGAGATTTTAAAAAAGCTCGATGGTTTGGAGCTAGAGAGCGCGTATAGTAGGGCTTTAAACGAACTATCCAAACAAAGCGGGATAGTCGGCACGATTTATCAAAAAGCGCAAAACAAAATCAACGAACCCGCTAAACTCAAACGGCTTATAAGCCTAGTCGATGGCGAGACTTGGCTAGGGCTTAGTGTCGATGTCAAAGGCGCGATATATGAGGGGCTTTTGGCAAAAAACGCTACGGAGACAAAGGCTGGGGCGGGGCAGTATTTCACGCCAAGAGTGCTGTGTGAAAGTATCGTGCGGCTTATGCGCCCCACGCCTGAAATGTCCGTGTGCGACCCTGCGTGTGGGACGGGCGGATTTTTACTTGCGGCATACTCGTATATGAAAACACAGAGCAAAGATAGCGAGATTTTGCGCGCTTTGCGCGAGGATAAACTCTATGGCAAGGATATAACACCGTTAGTGGTAAGTCTGTGTGCGATGAATCTCTTTTTGCACGGGCTTGGCGTGGGCGATATGGGTGCGGATTCTAAAGCGCAACGCCCATTAGTCATAGAGGGCGATTCGCTTTTGGAGCTAGGCAATGTGCGCTTTGATATGATTCTCACAAATCCACCTTTTGGCAAAAAATCTAGCACCAAAATAATGGGCGAAGATGGGAGCGTAAAGCGCGAGAGTGAGACATACACGCGAAGATTTTATCGCCACTACGAGTAATAAACAGCTAAATTTTCTCCAACACATTATGAGTCTGCTAAAAATCGGTGGCAAAGCTGCGGTGGTTTTGCCTGATAATGTGCTTTTCGAGGGCGGGGCTGGGGAACGCGTGCGAAAGCGACTTTTGAGTGAATTTAACCTGCATACGATTTTGCGTTTGCCCACAGGGATATTTTACGCGCAGGGCGTTAAGGCAAATGTGCTGTTTTTTGATAAATACGAGCCTTTAAGCAAGGGGCTACGCACGGATAAAGTGTGGGTGTATGACTTGCGAAGTAATGTAAATCTAAGTTTGGTTAGCAATCCTTTGAGTGCGGAGCATTTGAGCGACTTTGAGCGGTGCTTTTGCGCGGATAATTTTGATGGGCGCGTAGAGAGTGAGCGATTTAGGGCATTTAGCGCGGAATCTATTTTGGCAAGTGAGAAGGCAAATTTGGATATTTTTTGTCTAAAAGATGAGAGTTTGGGGGATTTGGAGGTTTTACCTGCTCCGCGTGAAATCGCTACGATGATAAAAAACGACTTGCAAAGCGCGATGAGAGAGTTTGAGAGCGTGTGTTAGATTTTGGTTTAATGCTTTTTTACATAGTTTGTATGCGAAATTGCGACTAAGCGATTTTATAAGCGAAGTTAGCACATAATTATCACAAAGTTTAAATTTTAAAATGTGCAAAAATTATCTCCTATGTTTGCGTAATTGTTGTTGCACATTGTGTCTTATCATACATTCATTTTTATCAAGTCTATCACATTTAATTTGCAAACAAAATTAAAGATTTTTGCTTATAATTACAAGATTATTTTGGATTTCATTTTACATTTTTAGGATACAGGTGGCGTAATGATTTTTAACGAAGATTCTCGCGTAAAGATTCCAGCACTCCTTACGCTTAGCCGTTTAGGGTTTAGCTATCTCTCGCTAAAAGATTCTGCATTAAAAGACTTTATATTGCAAGATTTTACGCTACAATCTTTAGCGCAAAAAACGATTGAAAGTCCGCATAAATACGACATTTTCTCCCCCCCCCCCCCGCTAGCGCGTGGGTAAAAGATAGATTTAACTATCCCTGCCTAAACCTAGAATCTCCACAAAACTACCTTTTTGCAAATCTTTTCACACAAAGTATCGCCAAAATCAACCCACACGCCGAGACAAACGACATAAAAGCCACGCTCCAAGAATTGCTTTTAAGCCTAGATTATGATGATTTGGGGCGGACATTTTACACGCGCCTTACCCACACCACAAATAGCATAAAGCTAATCGACTTTGAAAACTTTGCAAACAACACATTTCACGCTATACCAGAGCTTACTTACAAAAATGGCGATGATGAATTTCGCCCCGATATTACGCTACTTATCAATGGTTTGCCCCTCGCCTTTATCGAAGTGAAAATCCCGCATAACAAAGAAGGCATTATCGCAGAGTATGAGAGAATGCACTCCCGCCTTGCCAATAAAAAATTTAAAAATTTCTTTAACGCCTTGCAGATTTTAGTTTTTTCAAACAACCAAGAATACGACAGCGATAGCACACAGAGCATTAGCGGGGCATTTTATGCTACGGTTTCAAGCGATAAACTTTTCTTAAATCGTTTTAGAGAGCAAGACTTTGACACACTAGCCCAAAATCTCCTCCCGCTAGATGCACACTATGACGCACAAGAAAATGCGATTTTGCAAGACAATAACGCCATAGGCATTAAAAATGCACCAGAATTTCACACAAACAAAGAAATATCCACGCCCACAAATCGCCTCATTATCTCGCTTTTTAGCAAACCTCGCTTAGCCCAGCTCCTAAAATACGGCATAGCTTATGTAAAGCATCAAGACACACAAGGACAAAGCATACAAAAGCACATTATGCGCTATCAGCAGTTTTTTGCCCAGCTAGCGCTTAAAAATGCACTTGATAAAGGCACGAAACGAGGCATTATTTGGCATACGCAAGGTTCAGGCAAAACAGCCTTTGCGTTTTATAATGTCAAGTTTTTGCAAGATTATTTCGCACATAAAGGCATATTAACGAAGTTTTATTTTATCGTTGATAGGCTAGATTTAAAATCTCAAGCACAAAGCGAATTTGAAGCGCGAGGCTTGCGTGTGCGCAGTGTGAATAGCAAAGCAGAGCTACAAACTATGCTAAAAGACAAATCCGCCATTAGCAACGCACAAGGCGCAGATGAAATCACCATTATAAATATCCAGCAAATCCCGCAAGATACGCAGATAATCCCAAGCGATTATGCTATAAGTTTTCAGCGAATCTACTTTATCGATGAAGCACACCGAAGCTATGCACAAAATGGCTCATATTTAGCAAATCTTTTGAGTTTGGATAAAGATGCGATTTTTATCTCTCTCACAGGCACGCCACTTTTAGGCAGCAAAAATAAAGCCTCTTCTACGGACATTTGGGGCGATTATATCCACCAATACTACTACAATGATTCTATCGCTGATGGCTACACTTTGCGTCTGATTCGCGAGGACATACAGACACACTACAAAGAGAATCTAAAACAAGCCATAGCAGAGATTGAGATAAACAACAAAGATTTAGCCATAGCCCAAATCTACGCGCACAAAAAGTTTGTAACCCCAATGCTAGAATTTATCGCTAATGATTTTAAAAAGGCGCGGATTATGCACGACTCCACGCTAGGCGCGATGATAGTTTGCTCTAGCTCTAATCAAGCAAAAACATTTTTGAAGTCTTTGAAGCCACTTACAAAGCCCACGCCCCAAACGACAAATGCGCGCTAAACTCCGCCGCACTCATCTTGCACGATATTGATGACAAACCCACGCGCAAACGCAATATAGATGATTTTAAGAAAGGCAAAATCGACTTGCTCATCGTTTATAATATGCTCCTTACAGGCTTTGACGCCCCACGCCTTAAAAAACTCTATCTTGATAGAAAGATAAAAGAGCATAGTTTATTGCAAACCCTAGCGCGTGTAAATCGCCCTTACAAAGATTTTCGCTACGGCTATATTGTGGATTTTGCCGACATTAGCGCAGAGTTTGACAAAGCAAATCAAGCCTATTTTGCCGAGCTTCAAAGCGAGCTAGGCGATGAGTTTTGCAAATTTAGCCATATTTTTAAAACCCAAGAGCAAATACAAAACGATTTAGAATCCATAAGATTAGCCCTTTTTGACTATGACACGGACAATTTAGAGATTTTCTCACGCCAGATGAGCGAGATAAACGACAAAGCAACGCTATATGAGCTACGCAAAGCATTAGAGTTAGCCAAAGAGCTACAAAACGCAATCCGCATTCAAGGCGACAATACACTAAAAGCAAAGTTTGATTTTAGCGATTTTGCCACATACTCCAAGCTCCTAAACGAAGTAGAGCGCAAAATCGCCACACTAAATTTCAAAGAAGCACTAGATTCTAAAACCGACATAAGCAAATGGCTAAATCTCGCTATGGAGGACATTTTATTTAGCTTTGTCAAAGTCGATGAAGTCGAATTGCAAATCGCAGATTCTTACAAATCCGCACTCGCCCGCACAAGAGAAGCCCTGCAAAGCAATTTTGACAAAGCCGACCCGCAATTTTTAGCCCTAAAAGACGCACTTTTAGCCCTTTTTGCCAAAAAAGATTTAAGCCAAATCACACAAAAAGACATAGAAGCAAACACCAAAGCCCTAGATAGCCTTTTTGCACAAATCACCGAGCTAAACCGCACAAACGAGCTAATCGCGCACAAATTCAGCGGAGACTACAAATTCGCGCGAATCCACAAACGCATAAAAGAGCAAATCCCACCAAACCTAACCCCCACGCAGTCCAAAAAGCTAGAAATGCGCGTTTGTGAATCCCTGCAACGCATAAAGACACAAACCGACAACGCCCTTTTAGCAAATCAGCACTTGCTAGATAATGAAGCGTTTTTTGAAGCGCAGATAAAATCCCTTGTCGCGCAACAATGTAGCGAGATTTTAGGTGAGATTTTGCCCACACCAAAAGCGACAAAATCGCCACAATCCACGCCAGATTCTACGCTAGATTCGAGCCAAAGGCTAGATTTTATCGCCCAACTCATCACAAAAGAATATCTTAATCAATACACTATGGAGGTAGCATAATGACACACACAAAAAGAGCCACACCAAGCACGCCACACGCGACAGATTCAACCACACCAAACGCAAAACCCGCGCCACAAAACGCCACGCAAAGCACACAAGACGCCCAAAGCCAAATCATAGCCATTATCGACAAGCTAAAAGCCACTTGCGCAGCTTATGGATTAGGCAATGACGGCAATGAATACAAAATCATCATTACTATGTTTCTCTACAAATTTTTAAACGACAAATTCGCTTGCGAGGCAAAAAACGCCGATTCAGAGCTAAAAATAGCAGGCAAACAATGGGAGCAAAAAATAGCAACCTACACAGAGCAAGACTATCAAACCCTCCTTTACAAAATAGGCACAAAATCCGCGCATTTGCAAAGAGAGCATTATCTATCCGCGCTCTACTCAAGCCAAAACGAGCCAGATTTCGCCACCACACTAGATTCTACGCTTTTAGCCATTGCCGAGCTAAACAAAGATATTTTTGCGATTAAAACAGGCGGTGGGCAAAAAGTCCAACTCTTTGAATCCATTAGCAACTACATTGTCGATATTTCAAACCGCGACAATTTCGCTCGTGCCTGCCTAAGTCCGCTTATAAATTTTAGCTTTGAGGACATTTTCACGCAAAAATACGACTTTTTCGCCACCATTTTTGAATACCTCATCAAAGACTACAACAAAGACGGCGGAGGCAAATACGCCGAGTATTTCACGCCTCAAAATGTCGCACACATTATGTCGCGCATTTTAGTAGGGCAAGATAGCCCAAAATCCGTTCAGGCTTATGACCCAAGCGCAGGAAGTGGCTCACTTCTTATGAGTCTAGCCCATACAATAAGCGAGGATAGATGCTCTATCTACTCCCAAGACATTAGCCAAAAGTCCTCCACTATGCTTCGGCTAAATTTGATTTTAAATAACCTTACCCATTCTATCGCAAATATCATTCAAGGCAACACGCTTACCACACCCCAGCACAGCGACAAAAGATTTGATTTTATCATTTCAAATCCCCCTTTTAAACTTGATTTTAGCGATTTTAGCGACACTCTAAAATCCCTCCCAAACGCAAACGAGCGATTTTTCGCTGGTATCCCAAATGTGCCTAAAAAAGACAAAGACAAAATGCCTATTTATCTTTGCTTTTTACAGCATATCATTTACTCTCTAAACGACAAAGGCAAAGCCGCCGTAGTCGTCCCCACAGGATTTCTAACCGCCCAAAGCACCATAGAAAAGACAATCCGCCAACGCCTAGTGCGCGAAAAATCCCTAAAAGGCGTAGTCTCTATGCCATCAAATATTTTCGCTACCACAGGGACAAATGTCTCTATCATTTTTATCGATAAATCAGATTCGCACAATGACAACAAAAAGGTTTTACTAATGGACGCCTCCAAACTAGGGAGTAAAATCAAAGAGGGCAAAAATCAAAAAACGCTTTTATCAAATGCAGAGGAAAGCAAAATCATAAACACCTTTTTAGCAAATGAAGCGATAGAGGATTTTAGCGTCCTAGTGGATTTTGAAAGTATAAAAGCCAAAAGCTACTCATTCTCCGCAGGGCAATATTTCGCGGTGAAATGCGAGCATATCGATATAAGCGAGGCAGAATTTAAAAGCAAAATTGCAGATTTTAGCGAATCGCTTAATGCGCATTTTAAAACTTCGCACAATCTCGAATCGGAGATTCTCACACAAATCCAAAATCTAAGGTTTGGGGAATGAGAAAAGTTAGTTTAAAAGATTGTGGAAAATATGTTTTGTCGCCCAAAATCTCCACTAATGATTTATCACAAAATAATTATATAACAACGGACAATATGCTACCAAACAAAGCGGGAATTAGCAAAGCAGAAAATGTGCCTTTAAATTTAAAAGTTACGCAATTTTTAAAAAACGACATATTGCTTTCAAATATTAGACCATATTTTAAGAAAATTTGGTTAGCAGAATTTACGGGTGGTTGCTCGGCTGATGTGTTAGTTTTTAGGACAAATGAAAAATATGACCCCGCATATATTAAATATTGTTTATCGCAAGATTCTTTCTTTGCTTACAATATGGCAGGTTCAAAAGGCTCAAAAATGCCAAGAGGCGATAAAAATCATATTTTAAATTTTAAACTCTTGAATCTAGACTTGTCAAATCAAAAGAAAATAGGGCATTTTCTAAAATCCATTGACGACAAAATCGCGGTGAATAATACAATAAACGCGACTTTGGAGAATCTCGCAAAGGCGATTTATGAATATTACTTCGTCCAATTTGACTTCCCCGATATTAACGGGCGACCTTACAAATCAAGTGGCGGAGCAATGACATTTAACCAAACCCTAAACCGCCAAATCCCACAACATTTTGAAGTGCTGTTTTTGAAAGATAGATTAGTCTTTGAACGAGGCGAGGAATACGGGACTTCTGCGTATATCGAGGGCAAACAAAATAAGGATTGTATCAAATTTTACCGCGTGGGCGATATGGATAATTCAGGCAATACTTACATAAATCAAACGCTTTATAATGAATGTCCCAAAGTTAGCATAAATGATTTGTTAGTCTCTTTTGATGGTAGCGTAGGCAGAATCTCTTATGCACTAAATGGCACATTTTCATCAGGTATAAGAAAAATATATGATAAAGAAAATGTTTTAAATTCTGCAACTTTGTATTTTATTTTTAGCGATAATTTTATTCAATCCACGATTAAAAAATATGCGGTGGGAACAAATATATTGCACGCTGGAAGTGCTATTGAATATCTAGCTATCCCATATAATGAACAAATCTATGTAACTTTTCAAAATTATGTTACGCCGATTTTTGAAAAAATGAAGCAAAATAAATTAGAAAACGAAAAGCTAAAATCTTTGCGCGATTTTCTTTTGCCATTGCTCCTAAACGCCCAAGTGCGAATCTAACCCCATCTTTTGTCATACCGACAACTTTTTATTTGTCATACTGAGCGTAGCGAAGTATCTCAAAGATTCATACAATATAGGTATTTCAGTTTCTTGAGAAAACATCAATATGACAATATGGGTGATCCTCCCTCTCTTATCACGAGGGGCTATGGGGCGGGTATCTTTTAACAAAACAAAATTAGATTCCAAAATCTTAAAATCCTAAAATTCTGTGATTCTAAATAAAAATCTCTTTGTAATGTTAGAGTGATTTAGAGAATCTTGACCCACCCCCAAACCCCCTCCGCAATGGGAGGGAGCTT
>NZ_JBSIUV010000073.1:0-8040 GCF_053654515.1 Helicobacter sp. T3_23-1059
AAAGCAAGATTTGTATAAAATCTTACTAAAAATGATAAGAAATCAACCGCTTAAGTTAAATTGAGCCTTGAATAAATATCACAATAGGTTATTTGTCTCGCATCGCATATATTGAGACATAGTCCAAGCAACCATACCAAACCTATTTTTGCTATTATTTTTGTTGATTTCATTGTTTTCCTCCTTGTTTTTGTTGGAATTGTGCGAAAGTCTCATAATCCTCTGCTAATATTTCTTGGATAGCTTTTTGTAAGTCTGTTTGTGTATTTGCGTTTTGCAATATGTCAAAAATCTTTTTATGTTGTTCGCTTTTGTGTTCAAAGCTATCATTCTTGCCTAAAAGATACCGCATATTTTTGATAGTATCTCGTTTTGAATTTGTGTTAAACATACCGTTATCAATGCGCTTTGCGGTTTTTTCAAGTTTGGCGACAAAATAGCAACTAATACACTGCCAATCAAGGTATTTGTAATTGTCTGTCTGTTTTTTATGATTTTTTTCATTGTATATTTTCATACATTCTTTACATATTCCAAATCGTAAATTTTCTATCTCCTCAATTTTAAGCCCACCATCTATGAGGTAAAACTCGTTTTGCGCTTTAGATTCTTTGCAACCTTTGCATTGAATCTGTTTATCATTAATTTTGCATTGTCGCATTCCTTTTTGCAAAAATTAAAATTTAACTCTACAAAAAAAAAAAAAAACAGAAATTAAATAAGTGGCAATGAGCGTGAAAGTAAAAATAATTCAAACGCAAAAACATAACATAATGCAAGACAATGCAAAGCAACAAAGATTAAAAACAATTAAAGTTACATTATTTTTGCGTTAAATGTTGCTTTGGTATAATTCGCCAAATCTATATCCAAAGGAGACAAAATGAGATTACTAGATTTACAAAAATACGCGCAAAAATGCGCAAAAAACGCTACAAAAACAATGGCAAAGACGCTCGCTTGTAGCGCAGTGCTAGCTGGTGTGCTTAGCACAAATGCAAGTGCGATTGGTATCGGGAGCTTTAAAATAAATCCTGATTTTGGTGTGAGTGCGGGGGTAAATGCCCACGATGGAAGCGTGCTAAATAACGCATTTTTGCTAGGTGGCTATGCGCGAGTATGGATGGGTGGCAAAGGGCTTACATTTGCACCGATGGTAAAGTATAACTATGTTTTTGGCAAAGATAATGTTAGCGGATTTGGAAATCTGCAAGCAGGCGGTGTGATAGGGTATAATATCTTGCGACTTACGCCATATATCGGTGGGAGCTACTCCCGCTTTGATAAAATCGGCTATGAGGACACCGCAGCGATAAACTATGGAATCAACTTTGATATTCCTGTCTTGCCTCTTAGCGTAGGTCTAGATGCTTCCTCTCAAAATCCAAAAATCATTGGTTCTGCTCGCGCAGGCTGGCAACATCAAATCGCTGTTACGCTAGGATTTTATTTCTAATAAAATCTTTTGGTGTTATGTAAAAAATATTGAAAAAAAGGGGGGCAAATTAAGGAGGGGATTTTGACTTATCTTTTTTAGCTTCGGTTTAGCATTTCTGCAAGTTTTTTTATTCTTTTTTTTTGCTAGCTTTTTGGCAGTTTTTTTGTTAAATTTTGCTAATTTTTTGATGATTTTTATATGCGGTTTGATTTGGTTGCATTTTTGGTTAAATTCTGTTGCGCTTATTTTGACTTTTTTGTTTAGTTTTTGCGGGGCAAAATCTAAACAAAAATAAAATCCAAACAATAAAAAATCTAAATCTAGTAGAGGAAAACCCCGTTTTGTTGCGACAAATTACGGACAATTTGTTTAATAGATTTTGATTATTTTATGCTTTTGCCTTGCGTTTTTAAGACTTCTTTTTTGGTGCTTTTTTACCACTCTTTTTTTTTCACTTGCTACCACTTGCCCCCTCCATTTGCTTTATTGCTTGATTTGTTTATATTACTGCGGTGTTTAGCGATATGCACGCAGGGATTTTAGCGATTTCTTCCATTACGGCTTTTGGGGCTTCCTCATCGATTAGGATTACGGCGAGTGCTTCGCCTTTGGCATTTCTTGCCATACGAAAATCCCCGATATTGATTTTGTGATTGCCAAGTATTTGCCCTACGCTTCCCACTACGCCGGGGACATCAGTGTTTTTGAAAAATAGCATTCGCCCCTTTGGTTCAAACAAAATCTCAAACCCATCAATCTCGCTAAGGCGGACGATTTTATCCTCAAACACCGTCCCGCTCACACTTAGGCTACCTTTGCTCGTGCTAGCTGTGAGTGTGATAAGGTTTTTGTAAGAAGTGGAGGCTTCTTTTGTGGATTTTAGGACTTCTATGCCCCGCTCTTTAGCGATAAAAGGGGCATTTACATAGTTGATTTTATTATCAAGCGAGGGTTTTAGCGCGCCTACGATTGCGTAAGTCTCTAGTGCGTCAATATGGCTACTAATCTCGCCTTGAGTAGTGATTTTTAGCGAAGTGATTGCGCCTTTGTCGATTTGGGCTATCAAAAATCCCATTTTTTGCATTAGCTCTGCATAGCAGGAAGCAAAATCAGGGACATTTCCGCCTTTTACTGGGAGATTTAGTGCGTTTGGATATGCTGCGCCTCTTGCCGCTTGCATAGCGGCTTGGGCTGCTTGGATAGCGATTTGCTCTTGGGATTCTATGGTATTTGCGCCGATATGTGGCGTTACATACACATTTGGTAAATCTAGCAACTTGCACGAAGTCCCGGGCTCTTTGTCAAACACATCTATGCTAGCCCAGCGGATTTTGCCACTCTCACACCCTGCGTATAAATCATCTTCGTTATATAGCCCGCCTCTAGCGCAGTTTATCAGCACCACGCCATCTTTCATTTTTGCGATTTCTTTGGAGGTTATCATATTTTTTGTTTCGGCATTTTTGGGCGTGTGGATTGTGATAATATCACAAGATAAAATCTCATCAAAATCTTTTGTGTATTTGATTCCCAAATCTGTGGCTTTTGATGGCAAGATATATGGGTCATAAGCAATCACTTCTGCTTCAAAGGATTTTGTGCGGATACCCACTCGCGAGCCGATATTGCCAAAACCTATGATTCCAACTTTTTTACCTTTTAGCTCTGTGCCATACCAATCCTCGCGCTTCCATTTGCGCTCTATTTTTAGCTGATGATTTGCGCTTGGGAAATTGCGAATCGCACTTAGGATATGCGTCATTGTGAGTTCTACGGCTGCGATTGTGTTTGCTGTGGGGACATTCATCACTACTATGCCTTTATAAGAGCAGGCTTCTATATCGACATTATCCACGCCCACGCCCGCGCGCACGATGGCTTTTAGGTTTGGCACATTGCTTAAAAACGCCTCGCCAACGCCTGTGGAGCTTCGAGTAATAGCCACTTCTACTTCGCTAAGATTTTTTAGTAGTTCATCTTTTGGCAAGTTTGCTAGATTTAGCATTTCTATGTCGCTTTGGCTTGATAGCAGTTGCAAGCCCTTTTCGTGGATATGGTCGCATACGGCGATTTTGTATTTGTTTGACATTGTAGAATCTCCTTTTGGATTTAGATTTTGATTTTGCTTTTTTGTGGATTTTAGTTTGGATAGATTTTATGGTTTATGCGCTATTGATAAGTAAATGGAATCTCATAATAGCGCAATTCCTGTATGAGATTTGTCGCTTTTTTATGCTCTTTTGGGAGGTAGATGATGATGTCTGTTGAGTTGTGATTTTTGCTGTATGCAAAATGGATATTTTGCGCTTTTAGCACTTCATTTAGACAGGCTAGATAGTAGGGGTTTATCGCGGTTATGAGCAGTTTTTGAGGCACGGGAGGGATTTCAGGGTTTATAAAATCTACAAACACTTCAAATTCTTGCGCAGGGTAGGTATAGGATTTTCTAAAATTTTTTGCATTATCAAACCAATGCTCAGAAGTATCTTCAGGGGATTTTGCAATCGGTGCTTCGTTGAAAAATTTTAGCACAATGCCATTTTTTGCTAGGGTATCTTTGTAGTGAGATAGCCACGCTAGAGAGCCACCTATGATAGCTCCCACCACAGCAATCCCACCTAAGATATATCTACCTTTCATTGTTATCCCCTTTAGCTTTTTGTGATTGCGCTACCTCAAAAGCACGAAAAAATACCAAAAAAAAGCACTAAAAACACACAAAACACGCTTAAAAGATTTTCATAAAATCTAAAATCCATTTAAGATTTTAGATTTTATCTTTGTGTGCCTATTTTGGCGTGCCTATTTTGTTTTTTAGTTTATCCCCTAGCGTCATTTTGTCATCGTTTGCGCTACTAGAGTTAAAGGCTTTTAGCTCATCTTTTTGTTTTTGTTTATCTAGCCTTTTGACTGACACGCGGATTCTGCCTGTATTTTTGTCGATAGACAAAAGCACGCCTTCTATTTCATCATCTATTTTTAGTTCCTCTTTTTTTAGCGGATATAAGTCCTCATTTTTGATTAGCGCGTCCATATCATCGACTTTGATAAACACACCAAAATCTTTTATATCAATGATTTTGCCTTTTAAAATCTCATCGATTTTGTGAGATTTGGCAAACGCTTGCACTGGGGATTCTTCTAATGCTTTTTTGCTAAGCGTTACGCGCTCATTTGCAGTGTCGATTTTGACTATGCAGACTTCTATTTCATCGCCTACTTTTAGATTTTCCTTGCATTTTAAGCCTTTTTGCCAAGAGAAATCTTCATTATGCAAAAGTCCATCGATTTCGCCTAGTCTTATAAACGCACCAAAATCTGTAATCGTGGCGACTTTGCCTTTGATAGTGTCATTTACTTTGTGAGTTTTTGCAAAGTTTGTAAATGGTTTTGGTAGTAAGTTTTTGAGAGAGACGCGCAGTCGGCGGGTTTTGGTGTCGATTTCGATGATTTCGACATCGATTTCTTGCCCGACTTTTAGGTAGTCTGCAGGGTGCTTAATCTCTTTGTCCCAAGAGATTTCAGAGATATGCAAAAAGCCCTCGACATCATTGCCAATATCCACAAATGCGCCATAAGGCTCGATATTTGTAACAACAACCTTAATCGTATAGCCTTTTTGCAATTCTTTTTGCACTTCTTGCCACGGGTCTTGGCTAGTGGCTTTGATAGAAAAAGATAGTCGCTTTTTGTCCTCATCAAGTTGGATTATTTTGACAGAGACTTTATCCCCCTCTTTGTAGATTTTGGCAGGATTTACAGGTCCTCTATGGCTTATCTCTGTGTAATGCACTAGCCCTTTTACCCCCTCTACTTCGACAAACATACCAAAGCTAGTGATAGAGCGGACAACGCCATCATAGATTTTATCTTTGTCTTTTAGCTTGTCTAGTCCCTCTGCCTGTCTTATATCATCGATTTCAAAAAATCTTTTGCGAGAAATGATGATGCTATTTTCATTAGGACGCACATCGATAATGCACGCTCGCACTTTTTGCCCCACCGCTTTTGGCGTGTCTTTAAACGCAGCGGCATATTTTGGCATAAAGTATTCTACGCCATCAGATTCTATGACAAAACCACCTTTATTTTTGCTAATGACTTTGCCTTCAACCACAAAATCTTTGAAATTGTTTCCCAACTCTTTGATTTTTGCTTGGATTTTGCTAATCCTGCTAGCTTTTTTGTGCGAGATATTTGGTCGCTCTCCTCTGCTAGAAGAGACAAATACCTCTATATCATCGCCAACTTTTAGGCTGATATTGCCAGACTTATCAGCAATCTCGCTAAGTCCCAAAAATCCCTCCACTTTTTCGCCCACATCGACAAGAACACCATATTCACGCACGGCTATGACTTTGCCGATTTTGATTTGTCCTTTTTCCTCGTTTCTTTCACTCTCCTCAAGCAATCTTGCAAATTCTTCGTTGTCGTCAAATTCCTCTAGTAGCTTTCTATTTAGCATTGTAACCTCTTATTTTTTGAAAATGTTTGGCATTGTAGCTAACTTTGGCTTTACAAAGTCTTAATTTATGCAAAACTTTTGTGCTTTTGTTGCAAATTTGATTCCAAAATGAGCAAAATGCGTAAAAAATGTGCGCAAAATAAGCAAAAAATAAATGATAGTTAAATATTTTGCAAAGTTTTTGCATAGATTTTATGGTTTTTGGATTTAAAAATATTTTTTTTATCAAAAGATTCTCTTTATAATGAGGTTTTTAAAAAACGATAAATATTTTTTTCACATTTTAGATTTTGCGATAAAAATCCACTATGAAAATCCACGATAAAAAACACTATAAAAAAACGCTATAAAAAATCCGCCCTATAAAATTTCACAAAAAAAACCCAAAAAAAACACGCCCAAAAAAACCACATTAAAAAAAGCTAAAAATTCCACATTATAAAATTCAAGCAAAAATTTCGCACTTAGGATTTTATCTAGCGTTGATTCTATCTTTTTACGCCGAGCTTTTTTGTCTGTGCGAGTAGGCAACTAGCGTCATAGTATGATAGCGTGGTAGGGTAGCTATATAGCTCGCCACGCGAAATATCGATACGCGAAATCGTCTGATAAATCAAATCTTTATAAATCCCCTCAAATATACACGGACTATCCTCGATACTGCCATCTATGTAGAAAATCCGCTTTTTTGTCGGCAAATCATACCAATCCATCACAAAATGATACCCCGAGCTAACCTCTAAACTAGCGGTATAATCCGTGATAATAGGATAAGTCTCTTCCCTGCAATAATAGATTCCATCATAATTGATACAAGAGGACTGGTCTATCATTTTTGAAGGCATATACGATACGGTTGAAGTAGGCGTAGTGGTGGTGAGTTTGGCAAGGCTTATAAATACGATATTTCTAGCTTTTTTGCGCGGGAGTTGCTCTTGGGTATATAGCGCGGTAAAACCCATTTTGGCTAGAGATTCCATCACAAATGGCACATAAGAAGCAGCTAGCAAATCGCCTTTTTTATACGCGATAATCGTAGGTGCATTTTGATTAAAAAGATAATTATGCTCTTTGGCTGATGAATACTGCATTTGCACAAAATTGCCCGAACAACCGCTAAAAGCGAATATAAACAATGCCACAAACCCTATCAAAAGCGCATTTTTGCTAGCAACAAATCGCAACAAATACAAAGCGACACAAGGCACAACTCTATTTATAATGTATGTCATAGCGCATTTTAAAATGTGTTTTTGGGTTTTTTTAGTGTAGGCACGCACGAGATTCTCCGCTTTTTGATATGTCAAAATCTTTACGCTTTTTTAGAAAAATTTGGCTTTAGATTTTGGCAGGATTTTGGATTTTAATACTCTTAAGATATTTTAAGAATCTTAAAAAATTCCAAGATTCTTTTAAATAAAGATTTACATAATAAAGCAAAAGACATTCCTAAATGCAAACGCTATAAACAAAAACAAAACAACGCAAAATCATAAAATCATAAAAAATCAACAAAATCAAAAATCCAAAACAATAAAATCAAAAAATCCAAAATCAAAAAAACCCACAAAAAAATCCTCCCGACAAAAATCCATAAAATCCAAAATCAACAAAATCCAAAAACTTCCCACAAAAATCACAAAAATCAAAAAGAATCCAAAAAATCCACAAAATCCAAAAAAAAAAAAAACAATGTCAATATTTTTTCACAATTTTTTCGCAATATTTTTTTGCATTTTTGAGTAAGAGATTTTTTGATAATTTTTAGCGATTTTTTAGCACGATTTTTCGTTTTTTTTTTTTTTTTTTTTTTTTTTTTTTTTTTTTTTTTTTTTTTAAAATTTTTTTTTTTTTTTTTTAAAATTTTTTTTTTTTTTTTTTTATTATAATCACATAATATTTTTCACCTACTTTTTTTCAAAAAAAAAAAAAAAAAAAAATATATTTATTAGGTTTATTTTTTTTTTTTTTTTTTTTTTTTTTTTTTTTTTTTTTTTTTTTTTTTTTTTTTTTTTTTTTTTTTTGTTTTTTTTTTTTTTTTTTTTTTTATTTTTTTTTTTTTTTATTTTTTATTTTTTTTTTTTTTTTTTTTGTTTTTTTTTTTTTTTTTGTGTGGATTTGATAAATTCCGCTTTAA
>NZ_JBSIUV010000074.1:0-7834 GCF_053654515.1 Helicobacter sp. T3_23-1059
GGTTTGATTTTAGTTTTGTTTTGTTTTGTTAGTTTAGTTAGTTTAGCGTCATTGTAAGCAATTTGATTTTACTTCCGTCATTGCGAGCATTGCATTAAAAATGCAATGCGTAGCAATCTATCCGCTTGTCGGACTTAAGCGAAGCGAAGTATCTCAAAGCGTAGCTTCTTTAAAAAATCTATAAACGCAAATAGAGATATTTCGCTACGCTCAATATGACAAAGAAAATCCCGTCATTATAGGCAATGACATTATTTCCCCTCCCTTGCGTTAGTGGCAACGCCTATTAAAGCCCCCCCCCCCCTTAGCACGAGGTGGATTAAATGACAAGAATTCCCCCCTCCCTTTGCGGAGGGGGCTAGGTGGTTGGTTTGTCATATTGAGCGCGCAAGCGCGAAATATCTCAAAAATCATAGATTGCCGCGCAAAAATTCGCCTACACTCATTTTTGCTCGCAATGATAAAAAATCTACAATGACAAAGGTAAAGTCTAAAAATACCCACCCCCTAACCCCCTCGTGCTAAGGGAGGGGGAATAAGAGGTTTGCAACTCTGCACGGGAGGAGGAAGTGTGCTGTCGCCATTGGCAAGGGATAGAACAAAAAAAGTCCTACTTGTGCTAAGGGAGGGAATAAAAAGGCAAAATCCTCTGCAATTAAAAAAGGAGGGAGGGGAAAATACTTTGTCATTGCTAGTTTTTGCGACTTTGCCAAAAGCTACAAAATCGTAGCAATCCACGCTCACGCCGTCATTGTAGGCAGAGATTCTACTTCCGTCATTGCGAGCAAGTCGCAAGATTTGCGTGGCAATCTATTTGTAGAGATATTTCGCTTGCGCTTAAGTATGACAAAAAAATAGACAATATGACAAAATCATAGATTCTTACGCGCTAGAATCTACATAAAAGCAGATTCTAATCACCAGCAATGACAGAATGTATGGATTTACCACGCTTAACTAGCACTCACTTGCAATGACACTACCACCTTAATCCACCTCCGCAAAAGAGGGGAAAATAACTACATTGTCATATTTATCGCAAGCAAAAATATTTCTTTAATTTTGTATTTTGTTGAGAGTTTTGGGCTTTTAGCCTAAGTCCGACAAGATTTTGTAGTATGTGTGGATTGCCACGCATTGCATTAAAAAAAATGCGTGGCAATAACAAAAAAAAATCACGGATTTTATAATAAAATCTGCTTTTGCGAGTTCTTGAGAGATTCAAAACAAAACGACTAAAAAACTACAAAAACACTCAAAAACTAAAAGTATATCGCGCAGTTATGGCATAAGTATGCGATAAAGTGTTGATTAGTTTGGCGGATACATTGTTTGCCGCACCATTTGCGTCTCTTATGACGCCATTTCCACTCTCATCTAGCAGTGAAGTTTTTATAAATGGAATCCTAGCCACCACTTCAAATCCGTGCTTATCAGCTACCGTTAGCCTTAGCCCTGCATTTAGGGCGACATCAAGCCCCGTGCGCGATAAACTCCATTGAGAATTTATACTTTGGACATAGTCCTCGTGATCATCCAAATCTTTGCCCATCCAAGTAGCACCACCTACGCCCACGCCTATAAACGCACCAAAATCTAGCGCGTCATTTGCGACAAAATTTACAAGCGCATCGATATTTGCACCATAGTTTATCATCGTGCCATTTACTTTGTTTTTCCACTCATAGCCCTTTGCTACTGCGTTTGATTTTAGCTCTGCGTGGTGCATAGATACATTTGCATAGTATCGCAAGCCAAAATATGGGCTAAAAAACTGCTTATATCCCACGACAAGCCCGTATTTTACGCCACCTCCGTTGTATTTTGCACTTTCAGCCATATTTGCCCCAACTCCGCTAGCCGTGATTTTATTTTCAAATACGCTTTGAGCATAGCCCACTTCTACGCCTGCAAATACCCCGCTTTCTTCGGCATTTGCAACATTGCCAAAAAACCCAAAAATCCCTAATGCTAGGCTTAAACTAAAACCTTTAGCAAATCTAGCTACTTTTTGTCCTGCTAGCATTTGTGAAACTCTACTTTTTCCTAAAACATTAAAAAACGATGCCGTTGCCATAGTATTCTCCTTTATGCAACAAGAAATTTGCCTCGCTTTTTTGTATTTTTGCAAATGTTGTATTTTTTGCAAAATCTATACACAAAAAGCTAAGAGCATAAAGGAATGCTACCCCCCCCCCCCCGAATAAATGGTAAATGCAAAACAACTTTTTGTAAAAAATTTTAAAATTTTGTGAAATTTGTGAAAAATTGTAAAAATTTATAAAAAATCTGCGATGACTTAAAGTTAAGATAATAAAAAACAAAAATGGCACAAAAAATGTGTAAATTTTGCAAAATTTACACAAAAATACAACGAATTTCATAGATTTAATCTACTACTTAACAAAGTTTGGGCAAAATAGATGACAAATTTACTCTTAAGCAAAGCCAAAAACACAAAAAAACACAAAGACGCTTAGGATAAATCGCTTCAACAAGCCATTTAACAAAATCCAATACATAAGGAAGCCCAAATGGAAAACCGACTCTTTACTCTCGCAAGCCTTATAAACACTGACCATCACTTCATCATCGCTTTTTACACGATAGTTTGTGCGATTGTTACCGTAGCAGTGGCAAAGCTAGCAACGCGAAAAATGACCGTAGTCCCAAACTTTTTGCAAAATCTACACGAAGCAGCGATAAGCGGTATGCTATATATGGCAAAAGATGTCATAGGCGAGGAAAAGGCTCGCAAATATTTCCCCCTAGCAGGCACGATAGGTTTTTATGTGTTTTATTGCAATATTATCGGTATGATTCCGGGGTTTGAAGCTCCTACTTCTGCGTGGGATTTTACGCTTGTGCTTGCGCTAGTGGTGTTTTTTTATTATCACTTTGAGGGGATTCGCACGCAGGGCGTTATCCATTATTTTGCGCATTTTATGGGACCTGTAAAATGGCTAGCCCCGCTTATGTTTCCTATCGAAATCATCTCTCACCTATCTCGCATTATCTCGCTATCTTTCCGTCTTTTTGGAAATATCAAAGGCGATGATATGTTTTTGCTTGTTATGCTTATGCTTGTGCCTTATCTTGTGCCTGTTGTGCCATTTGCGATTTTGCTATTTATGGCTGTGCTTCAAGCATTTGTATTTATGATTTTGACTTATGTGTATTTGGCTGGGGCAGTCATAGTCGATGAGGGACACTAAAATCCCATTATAAATGCAAATGTGTATTTAATAATAAAATTAAAAAGAGCGATAATGTCTTTGCGGGATTTGGAGGGCTTTTTGGGGGATTTTGAATCATTGTTGCCTAGAATCTTAGATTTTTTTTGTGGGCTTTTTGTGGGGCTTGGGATTTTGGGTGCTGTGATAGGATTTGTGATATTTCAGGCAGTTTTTGAAGCGACTTTTTTATCCGTGCTACTTGCGCTTATCATATTTTGCGTGTTTGCGTTTTTTGCACTAGTTGCAAAGTCTCTTTGCGTGCTATTAAAACAACAAAAAACTTAAAAGATTTTGCTATATGTTTGGAATCGGGTTTTTTGAGATTCTCATCATACTGATTGTGGCAGTGATTTTTTTAGGACCTGAGAAGTTGCCACAGGCGATTGTGGATTTTGTGAAGTTTTTTCGAGCGGTAAAAAAAACCATAAACGAAGCAAAAGACACGCTTGATAAAGAGCTAGAAATAAGCAAACTAAGCAGTGAAGTAAGCGATATAAAATCCCATTTTGAAACAAATATGGATTCTATCACTAAAGATATGGATTTAAGCAACTTACAAGAAATCAAAGAGATAAAAGAAGAAATGCAGGATTTAGGGCGTTTGCAAAGCACAAACAATGTGAGGGATAATGTGGAGGAAAATAAAGAGGATTTAGAAAATTTAGACAACAAATTAGGCACAAAAGAGAATCTTTTTAGCGAATATAGCTTGCTACCACAAAACGCCACCACAAAAACTACCCAAAAATCTACAAAAATTGCAAAAAACACAAAAAAACCCACCACAAAATCTGCTAAAAATACAAAATCTAGCGCAAAATCAACCAAAAGCACAAAAACCACAAAATCCATTGCAAAATCAACCCCCAAAATCTACGCAACCCCAAAAATCCACAAAAACCCCAAAATCAAAACCACAAAAATCTAGCCCAAATAACGCAAAATCATATAAGGCATTGTAATGTTTGAAGATTTAAAACCGCATTTAGAGGATTTGCGCAAACGGCTTATCATATCCACAGCCACTGTTATGGTGGCTTTTATCGTGTGTTTTAGCTTTTGGAAATCCATTTTTGAGTTTGTAAAATCCCCCATCGCAAAAGCATTTAGCGACAGCGTAGAGGGGACTTTGATGCAGCTTACACCTTTAGAGGGGATTTTTTCGGCTATGAGCCTTGCATTTTTAGCCGCACTTGTAGTTTCTACGCCTGTGATTTTTTGGCAGATTTGGCTATTTGTAGCCCCCGGATTGTATAAAAGAGAGAAAAAAATCATCGTGCCATTTGTGTTTTTTGGTAGCGGTATGTTTGCGCTTGGGGCGGGGTTTGCCTACTATGTTGTGTTTCCTTTTATGATTAAATATATTTTAATGTTTGGTAATGATATGTTTGCGGCAAATATTTCTATTGAAAGCTATGTGGGGTTTTTTATCCGCATCGTGTTAGGTTTTGGTGTAGCGTTTGAATTGCCCGTGCTAGCGTATTTTCTCGCACGCATAGGGCTTATCACTGATGAGACGCTTAAAAATTTTTTCAAATACGCTGTGGTGCTGATTTTTATCATAGCTGCTATCATTACGCCTCCAGACCCTTTTTCACAACTACTTATGGCAATCCCGCTTGTAGGATTATATGGGCTTGCTATACTTATCGCCCGTTTTACAAATCCCGCAAAAAAACATAAATCAAAACAGCCCACAAAAAAGCAAAATCCACATTCTGCAAAATCCAAATGAATGATAAAAATTACGCGCTTTCAAGCTATGATTATGATTTGCCAAGCGAGCTTATAGCCACCTACCCTGCTAGCCCAAAAGAAAATGCTAGATTGCTCGTATATGAAAGGGCAAGCGGAAAAATCCTCCATAGCACTTTTGGCAAGTTGTTAGATTTTATCCCTGCCCAAACTACGATAATCCTAAATGACACACGCGTGCTAAAAGCTAGAATCTATGGCACTAGATTTTGCCAACATAGCGCTGACAACGACAAAAGTAACAATAACCCAAATAACAAAAAATCCCAAAAAAGCGGGGGGCAAAGAGAGATTTTGTTTCATCGTTTTATCGCACCACAAGAAGCTAATTTACATAAAGTTCAACAAACAATAGATTCTATGCAAACGCCTTATGCGCTATGCCAAACAAAAGGCAGGCTAAAAAATGGCGATATGTTGCTTTTGCCAAATGGCTATGAAGCGCGGATTTTAACCACCCTTGAAAATGGCTATAAAATCATTTCGTTTAACCACGCTAAAAAAGTAGATTCCCTCGCCCAAACTGATATTTTGCAAATGCTAGAATCTATCGGGCATATCCCCCTGCCTCCCTACATAAAGCGCGATGATGAAAAGCTAGATGATAGCGAATACCAATCTGTCTTTGCTAGCAAAAATGGCTCGATTGCCGCGCCCACTGCCTCGCTTCATTTTTCTACACAAATGCTAAAAGAGCTAAAATCTAGATTCAAAACCGCTATGCTTACCCTCCACATAGGCGCTGGGACTTTCGCTCCTGTGGTGGCAAGCGACATTAGAGCGCATAAAATGCACAAAGAAATGCTAACTATCCCTACAAAAACCCAAGAAATTATCCATAACGCAGATAAGATTTTGTGCGTGGGTAGCTCATCTATGCGCGGTGTGGAGTGCTATGCTAGGGCGTTGCAGGATTTGAGAAAAACTAATATTTTGCAAGATTTTAGGAAATCTATCAATATGACTAAAAATTGTCAAAATCTAGCGCAAGATTTTATCGCTCAATGTGATATTTTTTTGCACCCGCAAAATCCGCCAAAAAAAACAGATTTTTTGCTTACCAATTTTCATCTGCCAAAATCTACCCTCATAATGCTAGTCGCTTCAATGGTGGGGGCTGATAAATGGCGCAAAATCTATGATGAAGCCATAGCAAAAAAATATCGATTTTACTCCTATGGCGATGCGATGCTGATTTTGTAAGGATTTTGCTTTGTGTTTTGTCAAATTTTATAAAAACAAAATTTTGCCAAATCCACATTGCCATAAAAAACAAAAATTTTTAAAAACCAAATTTTAGAAATCAAAGAAGCCCTATGTTAAAAAACCTAGACATACTTTTAGAATCTACCCCGCAGATTTTGCAAGATAGCACAAAAGAAAATGCGCTAAAAAAGGCAAGCATCTTTGCGCAAAATCTACTTGAGTGGAATACCACGCACAACCTAAGTGGCGCAAAAAATATCGCACAAGTAGAATCAAATCTCATTGATTCGCTTTTGCCTCTTAGCTTTGTGTCGCCTTTTAGTCGTTGTTTAGATGTTGGCTCTGGGGCTGGATTTCCCGCTGTGGCTATGGCTTTGTGCCGTCCTAGCGTGGATTTTTATCTATGCGAACCGCGTGCAAAACGAGTGGCTTTTTTGTCATTTATCGCCCAAAAATTAGGGCTAAAAAACATTCATATCTACAAAATGCGCGTAGAATCGCTGATAGATTCTAGCATTTCTAGCAATCCAAAATCTAATTCGCAAGATTTTTACTTGCATAAAAAAACAAAATCTAGCACGCAAGATTTTAGTAAGTTTTTCCCTCTCATCACTTCGCGTGCGACTATGGATACGCAAAGCCTTATAAAAGCTACGCAAAATCTGCTAAGCCCAAATGGCAGTTGGCTATTTTTTAAAGGCTCAAAAAGTAGCGATTTTAATCATAATATTTATAAGGCAAGGCACATTAGCGCAAAAGATTTAGATTTTGCATTGCCAAAAGGCTATAATAGCGAACGGATTTATCTTTATATCTCGCAAAAACGCTAAAAAATCCCCGCAAAAAGGAGCAAAAATGCTAAAAGGTTTAATCATTTTAGGGCTTATTATTTTGCTAGTAGGCTTTGTGATAAATGCTATTCGCAAAGCATTAGGACATTTCTCAAACCAAACAAACGCAAAAAATACTCCGCAAAATCAAACACAAAATCAAATGTTGCCCTGCAAACAATGCGGGACATTTGTATCCATAGATGAGAGTTTTAGCCACAAGGGAGCGCATTTTTGCTCCAAAGAATGCCTAGATTTATCGCTAAAAAATGGCTAAATCCCGCTTATACAAAGGAATGTATGATGATAATCATAGGACACCCTCATATCCCAAGTGAGAGTTTTTGGCATATCGCTTCGCTTAGCGAGCTAGAAAACGCGCTAAAATCTACAAACAATCAAAATGCAAATGTATTTTGGTTTAGCACAAATGATGATAGAGATTTTGCCCTAAGCAAGTGTTGCTATGAGGGCAAAATCCCTTTTTGCGTAGCGTTACGCAATGTCAAAGAATGCGTCCTTTACGCGCAATATATGCCAAAATACCTAATCCCCGCAATATCTTTTGAGATATTTTCTGTCAAAAATCACGCGATTTTAGATAGTGGCTTGATAGAGGGTAGCTTTAAGCTAGCAAAAATTTGCCAAAAAATCGCAGATTCTTATATGCTTGATTCTAAGATTTTAGCCATTATTAGCGATGAAAACGACATAGAATCCATAGCATTAGAAAGCATTGATGGGGGAATATTTGTATCGATTTTACGGATTTAAAAAAATAAGGCTCAATCCAACTTAATCTCAAAC
>NZ_JBSIUV010000075.1:0-7722 GCF_053654515.1 Helicobacter sp. T3_23-1059
CCTCCATATTTTAACTAAAAATTCACTTGCCCTAAAAAGCGATGAGAATCTAACAATAAATGTCAATGATTTCTATGCAAAGAGCAAAAATGAAGTGAATCTTTATGTGGGCGATTGTATAAATTTGTATGTGTCAAGCGATTCTAGTATTGAATTAAGCAAGGATAAAATCATACTAAAAGTCAAAGATAGTGAGCTAACGCTAGATGAAAATGGTTTAACCGTAAATAAGCCTGTGAATGTGAAAAAGAGGTAATAATATATGGAAAAAAGCACTCTTTGCATAGAATTTTTTGACTTTGATTCTGGCAAAAAGATTGAGAATGGACGCGCAGAAATCAAAAATATAGATAATAAAAATATGGAGATTTGCACAATAGTCAATGGAAAAGTTACGCTAAGTATCGACAAAGAACATATTGCAGATTTTTATAGTGTTTGTTTATCAATGATGATGGAAGCAAACAAAGCCCTTATTTTCTTGCTAAAACACGCAAAGAAATAAATGGTAAAAATACGCTTATTGACACCACACAAAAACTTATCAACGCAAGAAGTTATGCAAAATGCAATGCAGTCTTATAAAGCTATGAGTTTTATTGCAAATGAAAATCTGAGTTTGGAAGCAGATTCGTTAAACTCTGAAATACAAAGCGATTATAGCCTAAATGTAGGCAATGAAGCCACGATAAAGGTAAATGAAACAATGATAAGTGCTAAAAGTGATTCTGTCATCATAAAAGCAGGTGGCGTAGAAGTTATTATAGATTCTGGTGGATTAGTAGTCAAAGGTGGGGAGATAAAGAGTGAATAAGGGCTTTGATATTTTTCTTTTTGGTGGATTTCCTTATAAAAATGGAAGTTTGGATATGCAAAAAATAAGGCTATATAGCTTTGTGCTAAATGCTACACGAATCTGTGCCACTATAAATATTTTACTTGGTTTTGTGATTTTAGAGATTTATTTTAAGCAAAATTCTATGTTTGCAAACTTTTATGATATTGTGATGCGCGTTGGATTATGCTTTTTTGCTATATGTTGCGTGATATTTATTTTGCTATTTTTGCATTTTTGTAGTTTTAGAGAGCCAAAACAAACAAAGCAAAATCTAATCTTGCTTACCCCATTTTGTAGCGATAGAAAAACAAAAATATTGCGATTTATTAGCGTATTTTGCATATTGCTTGTTTGCGTGATATTTGGATTTTTAAGTGTTTTATATATTGGTTTTTTGCTTGTTTGTGTCCTATTTTTAGCTACACCACGCATAAAATCTGTATATACGCAAAATAAAGAGCTTTTTGCAGAATTTTGCATTTTATTTGGGGTTATCTCTATTGGCTTGTATCGCATAAAAAATGATGAAAGTTTGTATTATTGTGAATATATATTTTCACAATCAGTAATTCCTATGAGAATACAGCAAATCGTGCGTTGTGAGCGCAAAGATAATCATATCATTAAACGCAGAGTTTTTGGGTTTCTAAGTGATATAGATTCTATTGCATTGATAGATTTTCTAAACAAAAGGTCGATTTTGCAAAATAAAACAAATAGCGCACAAAATACAAAGATTTGTGAAAAGGAAACAAATGTTGCGCGGAAATTATAATCTACAAAAAAATAATTTCAGGGGAGATAAATAGTGAATAACAATACAAAAAATATTAACAAATCAGCATTAGATTCACAAGGCGAGATTATATTTGAAATAAAACATAATCTTATTTGGTGGAATTATTGTGGATTGATTTTTTGTATTTTGATTGGTGTCATTATGGTGTTTGCCGTAATCAATACAATAAATGACTATGATAAGTTGAGCGAAAAAATTGTGGCATTGTGCTTTTTGCTATGTGGTATTTTTTTGATTTGTTTGCCGCTAAAAGATATGTTTTATCAAACTAAAAATAGATTTTATATTACAGATAAAGGTATAGGTTTTGAGCGTAGAAATTGGTTTAAAATACAAAAAAGATTTTTTATATTTGGGGAAATTGGCGTAACGATAGGACAATCAAGTTCTATGAATATTTTTTCACCTACTTATTTTTTTAACATTTTCCCACTAGGACAAAAAAGATTTGATTTTAAAAATAGATATTTCTTTGCTATATCCTCTTGGAATAAAACATATTTATCCCAAAAACTACACAATGAAATCGCAGGGCAATCCTATTTATATGACTTTTTAGTGCAAAAAACCAAACAATCTTTAATGTCCAAAGGCATAAATATAGATTCACTGCCCTATAATTTAGAAAATCAATTTAGGTTTGTTTAAAAAAGCAATAAAGGAAACTAAAATGTCAAAAGAAAATAATTCGCAAAAACAATGTGAGAAATTTAAAGAAGTGGGCAAAAAACATAACTTTGATTTTTTGCTATTAAATAGCTTTGGGACGAAAAATGAGCGATTCATAAATCAAATCATAAATATTTTGCTAAAAGAAGGTGCTGTTTTTGTTGGTTCTTTGGGTATTATTCATAGTCTGCAGTTTGCTTTTCCAGCTATTATTTTAAATGCTTTAAATCTTTGTTTTATCTTAATTTGCGTGATTTTTATCTATGTAAATGTGGTTTTGTTTATAAATGGGCATAGCAAAAAGCCACCAGATAATATTGTGCTTGTTTGCAAAGCAAAAAGTAAAATCCATCACAAGTTGCTTGATATGCTTGAATTTGTATTTTTTATGGGATTCTTTTTTGCATTTATGATGCTTGCAATAGTTTCTTTATGTCCTGCTGTTTTTGGAATCTGGCTTTGGCTTGTGAATATTGCAAAGCCATTTTTATTAAAAGAAGTCGTGCTTTATGAAAATTGTGTTATCGTGCGATATAGGATTTTAGGTGATATAAGGTTAGGATTAGAAAATCTAGCATTGATAGGCGAGGGAGTTAGTGGAAAAAATGAAATTCTTGCTAGGATAAAAAAAGAAGAAGGTGTGATTAGATTTTGGATAATTTGTTACAATATCGATAGCTGGGATAATAGACTAGAAAATAAAGCACAATTAAAAGAATGGCTTGATAAAAGATTAGGATTTAGTGTAGATAAGATTTCATATCCCAAAGCCTTGAAAGGCTTATGGTTAAATAGAATGTTGAGGGACTAACAATGGATTATGAATCAGAGTGCATAATTTTTGAAGCAAAAAGCAAATTAAAATGGTGGTGTTATATATTGCTATATGTTGCATTGATTGTGTGTTGCTATATGATATGTATTGCGCTTTTAGATTTTATAAATAATGCTTTATCAAGCGGACTTTTGATTTTTATGCTAATATTTTTTTTGATTCCACTTGGCGTTGCGATTTTGTATAATCTATTTTATTGTAGTAAAAATAGATTATATATCACAGAGCAAGGTATAGGATTTGAAGCGCGACATTGTTTTAGAATGCAAAAGAAATTTTTTAGGTTTGGGGAGGTGGGTTTGCATAATTCTACCATTATGGCGACATTTGCTCCATTGCATAAGTTTTATAGATTTGCAGTTTTTCCGCTAGGCTACGCAAAATCTAGTCTTGTGAATCTAAGCCCATTAGTTAAGTCTAAAAATATTCATTTGGTTTTTATTGTCGCTTGGGACGCATATATTAGCGATAAATTTTACGATAAAATAACCGAACAAAATTATCTAAAAGAATTTCTTATCACAAAAACCAAAGAATCTTTAATCGCTAAAGGCATAGATATAGATTCATTGCCATATAATTTAGAAAATCAATTTAGGTTTATTTGAAGGAAAATAAATGACGCAAAATAACAATTCACAAACAATAGGTTTAACATTTGGCTTACCTAATAGTGCAAATAAGGGCGTTGATATAAAGGCTGGAATAATAGATTCTAATCCAAATTCTAGTCAAAATTATAACCATAAAATCTATGACTACAATGACAAAAATAAAGGTATAGCCACTTTTCAAAGTTTAAAGTTTTGCATTGACTGCTCTATTTTGGAATCTCATTTTTTAACTTCAACAAATGCAACACACGCTATCAAATCTGGCGAATCTTTTGATGATAATGCTAAAAATATCAATGCAAATCCTTTTTCTTATCAAGATTCAGCAATCAAAGCATAAGAAACAATAAATGACGATGGCACTTCAACTCTCACAATAGAATCTAAACAAGATATATTTGCCTATCAGGGCAGGACAGCTGATTCGTTAATGAGTGGGATAAGTGGAATATTTAGCGGTATAGATAAAGGGCTAGAAAAAGCTATGAGAATGTTTGGTGATAATCGATTAAGGTTTGCTCAACTTGTTTTTAAGGCAGAAGATTTTTCGGTAAGTTTTGCCTATAATTACAATACAAATGCAAAAGATACAGTTAAAGCATTAGTAAGCATAGGGGCAGTGTCAATAGTTGGGAGTGTTATTGCTAAAAGTATTATAGTTGCTTTTGGTGTAGTAACTGCACCTAAACTCATAGTAATAGGTGCAATTTCGGCAATCCTAGCTGGAATACTATTAAACACTAACGCTGGAAAATCTGCTGTTGATTGGGCAACTGATAAGATGCGCTATCTCATCAATTTTATAGAATCCAAACTGCAAGATTTTTTCACAAAATTTGATTCCAATCCTAGTGCTTATGAGCTAGTAGAAAATCCCACTCTAACAGAGCAAGACTACCAATCCCTAATAGAACTTTTATTGCACAAAGATTCTAATGCCAATGACATAGACGCACTTTTGCGGACTTTTCCAAATTATCTTGTTAATCCCGCTAATCAAAACAACAAAAATGCAAAATCTAACATTACCACTTCTAATGTTAGCAATGCTATTTGTATGAATATCAAAGCACAATGCTTTAATCATAAAAATGAGATTTTAGCAAACAAAGAAATCTATGTATATTCGCCTAATTTTAATGCTTTTGTAGATAGGGCAAAAAGTGATAATAATGGCTTTATAGAGTTTAATAACGCTTGTGTAAGCAGTAAAATGACTAATTCAGATTTGTATTTTGTGCTAAATAGATATGGGTTAGATGAGGAACAAAAAGATTTTCATATCAAAATATCTCCCTCTAAAACCATTCAGCCAAAAGATAAAAAAGCAAAGTAGCTAATAGAGCAAAAACTAATCTTTGATAAACATATCCCTAAAGCCATAGAATCTAATGATGTTATAAAGCCTAATATCAAAGTAGTTTCAATAGAATCTATCCAAGATAATCAAACAAATTCCCCTCCAAACAACAATGCGTTTAGTAACCAACAAAAGAGTAAATATTTTATTACGCTTAAGGCAAATTATGATATTAGAGATTCGCAAAAAAGGCACATACAAGGCGATAAAGATAAATATCTAAATGATTCCATAGCAACGCATCAGCATAAAACACAATGGGGTTATGTAGTATTTGATAAAGATGAGGATATAGATAAATCCTTAATGGAGATTACACAAACAACTCCGCTTATGTATTCTAAAGCATTTAAGAGACTAGACAACATAAAAGGACAAAGAATAAGATTGCCATTTAGAGATGAATGGGAGGATAAACAAGTGAGATTTTTTGCTTATCTATGGCGACCTAGCAAGAATGTGGGTGTGAATGTGGAGATGCAAGAAATAAATTATGTTGTCTTGTATAATGAAAACATAGAGCAAAAATCATTTTTTGATAACATAACTTGGCAAGATGTAGCTATTGAAATTATTCTATTGCACCCTATTTTAAAGGGTGCAAATGCTGTATTTAAATTGGGTAAATCGAGTTTAAGATTTTTTAGTAAAACAAAAATAAATCAAAAAATAGCAAAACAATATTCACAAAAAAAGATTACCATCAAAAAATCCAAAAAAGCAAAATCTAAAACAAACAATATTGCAGAGGTTAGATTAAATTCCCTCCACAAAGATACACAAGAGGCTTATTATGGTTATAAAAGGCATAAATGGCAAGGTAAATATCCTAACCAAGATATAAACGCTAAAAATCCAAGCGCAATAAGAGCAAATGGAACTTTCCACAACAGTGATAAACTATTACCCGAAAATCTCACAACTTCTAAAGGTTACAAAGAATACGATGTTGTAAATAAATATGACCCAAGACGATTTGTAAGGGATATGGATAATGGCGATATATATTATACGACAGACCATTATAAAACTTTCGTAAAAATCATTGAATAGGAGTTACTATGAAATACACAACGCAAGACAAAAAAGACAATAAAATCTACAAAGTAAAAAGCCTAGATGAGATTACCTTGAAAGATAGCGATGATTTATTTGTAGTCAAACTTGATGGCTCAAAACTGCATACTTATGATGAATTTGTAGCCACTGCGAAAGCTGCTTTTCAAACGCCTACTGATGAGAGTATGTTTTGGTTGCATACACCTAGTAATCCTTTGCTTTGCTGGATAAATGATTTAGAATGGTTGATTGGTAAATTTGAACGCTTTGTTTTGATAATAGAGCATTGGGATAAGGCATTAGATAAAGAGACAGCCGATAAGAAACAAAAAATTATGCAATCTTATTTGCAAGATGTTTGTAACTTTTGGGGATATGAGATTTTAAACATTAGAGGCAATGGCTACCTTGAGACTGAATATGAAATCAACAAACCACGAGAGTTTAATATTTATTTGGTTGGGTAAAAATTGCTTCTATCATACTCCTAGAGTAGGTGATGAAGTGCTTATTAGCTTTTTAGATAATGCCATTGATAAACCCTATATTAGTGGTAGCTATGGATTTGATAAAGGTGATATAAAAGCAGACAAACAAGGCATTGAATACGGTAATGAACTTAGACTAAGATATGGGAGACTTTAATGATTAGAAAACTAAAAATATTAGGCATTGTAATCTTTGTCTTAGCATTACCGTTTATTTTGTTTCCTATAAATTTTATCATTATTTTTAAATTGGAACATAATTTTGGAGTCCAAAACGGACTAATTCCCATTGGCTGTTGCTTTGGCACAAGTGTTATATTGTTTTATTTGTTGATAATAATATTTTTCAAAGCAAAAGATATTTATATAGTTGATTCTTATTTAGCGGCATTATGTCTGCTTTCTGCGTGGATATGGTTGATGTTTATTGCTGGAACTGTGTATTATTTTTTATATTTTGGTTCACCATATAATGGTGGTTAATATTGATTGTGTTACACTTTTTAGGCGACACAATCAACAAAACTTTTATAAAAATCATTGAATAGAATATGCGATGAAATACACAATGCAAGACAAAAAAGACAATAAAATCTACAAGGTAAAAAGCCTAGATGAAATTACTTTGCAAGATAGCGATGATTTGTTTGTCGTCAAACTTGATGGCTCAAAACTGCATACTTATGATGAATTTGTAGCCACTGCGAAAGCTGCTTTTCAAACGCCTACTGATGAGCGTATGATTTGGCTTAATGAGGCGGGAAATACTTGGAATTGTTGGATAGAGTATTTAGATTGGCTTTTAGATTTAGATTTTAATTCTTTTGTTTTGATTGTGGAAAATTGGAGCAAGGCATTGGATAGAGATAGCAAAGATGAAAAAGAATATCTTTTATTAGACTTTCAATATGCTTGTGATTTTTGGGGATATGAGATTGCAGAAGTCAGTCTTGGTAATGTTGAACCCAAAGAGTTTAATATTTATTTGGTTGGGTAAATTAAGCACAATGTTTTCGCTATATTTTAAGGATTTAAGCTATAATCACGCCTTTAAAATTTA